>DATLLB010000898.1:0-2586 GCA_035538075.1 Enhygromyxa sp. | reverse complement strand
GTGCTCGCTTCGTGCGACTCGATCGAGAAAATCGGTGCCCGACTAGCAACTTTCGTTGCCATCGATCGGGTCGCGAGGTGCACGACTAGCAACTTTCGTGGCCATCGGGTCGCTCGCGAGGTGCACGACTAGCAACCTTCGTGGCCATCGGGTCGCTCGCGCGGTGCAGGCAGTGCATCGCGGGGTGGGTCGAGTGGGATCCGAGCCGGGCTGAGGGCGATCGTCGAGCCGCTCGAGTCGCTCGAACATCGAGCCAAGCCCGCCGCGCGACTCGGTCGACCGTGGCCAACGACGAGCTGGCAACAGCGTTCGCGTGGATCGGATCGCTCGCACGTCGACGCTCGCACGACCTCGGCGCCGGTCAGGTCGCGCGCGCGTCGAGGCACGTACATGGTCGGCCGAGCTCGCATCGCACCCACCGCGAGGCACATGCACCTCGGCCGC
Organism: Enhygromyxa sp.; assembly: GCA_035538075.1. Lineage (GTDB taxonomy): Bacteria > Myxococcota_A > Polyangia > Nannocystales > Nannocystaceae > Plesiocystis. The sequence goes on along the minus strand of DATLLB010000898.1, from coordinate 2,142 downwards.
AGATCGAGTCGCTCGCAGGCTGCCCCACGTCCACCGTCGCCGCCGCTCCGGTCGCTCCGCAGGTGCACGCAGCCCGTCGCGGCCAGCATCGCGACGCTCTAAGCTGCGCCCCGTGCCCGCCCGCTCGCCCACCGCACCATGCCCGTGTGGCTCCGGCCGCACCTACAAGCGCTGCTGCCTGCGCGCGCACCAGGGCCACCCGGCTGCGAGCCCCGAGGCGTTGATGCGCTCGCGCTACGCCGCCTATGCCGTCGGTGCGGTCGACTATCTGATCGCGACCACCGACCCCGCCGGTCCGCAGTGGCGAGTGGATCGATCGGCGTGGGCCGAGGAGATCGAGCTGTTCTGCACGCGCACGCGCTTCGAGAAGCTCACGGTCCGCGCGTCGACGACTCATGAAGATCGCGGCGAGGTCCGTTTCTTCGCCAAGCTCTCGCGCGACGGCGAGGACGTGTCGTTCGCCGAGCACAGCCATTTCACGCGCGTGGGTGGGCGCTGGCTGTACCACTCGGGCGATGTCGACGAGTCCGACGACGCGTAGCCAGCACGGCGTGAGCGACCCACACTGTGGCGTTATCGCTGACAACGTACTCCCGCTCACGTACATGCGCCTTCGAGCGCGCGAGCTTCTTCAGAAATTTTCGATATAGGAGGGAACCTTTTGCATTCGGTCCCGACTCGCACGCGATGCCCGAGCCGTCGCGCGACCACGTCCCCGATCCCGTAGCGCTCGCCCAAGGCCACAGACTGTTGCGAGCGGCAGCCGGCCTCGAGATGCCGGCCTGGATCTGTGGAGCGCTGGCGCTGCAGCTCGTGCTGCTCGAGGGCCTGATGCTCAAGCGGCTCGACACGTTCGCGCTCGCCTTGGTCCTCTCGATCATGCTCGCGCGCATGCTGTGGAGCTCGCTCCGCACGCCCTCGATGGCCGCCACGGCTCCGGGCCCGCGCTTGCCCGGCGAGGTGCACGATCTGCTCGCGCTGGTCGACAGCCTCATCGACGCACTCGAGCGCGGCAACGATCGGCTGTTCAACCACGACATGATCCAGCTCAGCCTCGCGCTCGATCGGCTCGGACCCGAGGCGCAGCGCTACCTCGACGAGCGCGGCGCCAACCGAGCCCGGCTGCGCCACGGGCTCGGTTGGTCCGAGGACGCGCGCAGGATCGCGGCCGATCGGCGGCGGGCCTTCCATCAGGAGCTGCTGCGCTTCGGCGCGGCGGCACGAGGTCGGCCGTGCGGCGATCCTTATCGCTCGCGCGTGAGCGACGGTCCGCTCTTGCTCGCGGTGGTTCGCGATCGATCGCTCGCGCGCGTGCGCCGACGCTGCCTGCTCCTGCTGCTGTGCGTGGCCCCGATCTGGGCGTCGGTGTCGCAGATGATGGCGGCCGTGCAGACCCGCCGATCGAGGCTCTGCAACCCTTGGGGCGACAACCCGAACTGCGGCTTCGAGCTCGACCTCGAGGTCGAGCTGCAGCTCCTGCAGATGATGCTGCCGCGCCTCGATCCCTGGGTGCTCGGCACCTTCGCGGTCGCGCTCACGCCGATGGTCCTGCTGCTCGCCGCCCACGTGGCGCGCGAGGCTGGCTGGCGCAGCTTCGCGGCTGCATTGCCCGCGCCGAGCGAGCTGCCGGGCGTGTCGAGTCGCCTGCTCGCGCGGCTGCGTCGACGCGAGCGAGCCTCGCGTGGGCTGTGGCGCGCGCTGGTCGGGCTGGCCTGCATCGCGACGTACGGACTGTTGCTCGTCACGCACGAGTGGAATCGATACGACTTCACGATGGTCGAGCGCGTCGCATTGATCGAGCTCGTCACCTTGGCCGTGGTCCTGGTCCCGACGCTGATCGGCAAGTGGGAGCTCGGCCGCGAGCGGCGACGGCTGCAGCGACGGATCGATCGAGCCCCGCAGTCGGCTGCGCTGCTGACCGAGCTGTTCGAGCTGCGCCACGAGCTCGAGCACGCTGCACCTGCGCGCGGCGAGCTGCTCGAGCAGTTCGCTCGCATGCTCGAACAAGCGCAGGCGATCGGCCGGCTGTCGCTGGAGGAGCGAGAGCGTGTGGTGGCCAGGCTGCGCGCTGCGGCGGCTCGAGGGACTGCGCTCGATCGTGCGACACGGGAGCGGCTGCTGCTCGAGCTGCGTGCGTGCGAG
>DATLLB010000897.1:0-8713 GCA_035538075.1 Enhygromyxa sp. | reverse complement strand
CCCAAAAGCCCTCCCCTTCCTTGCAGGTTGCGAGCGACGACGTCACGCCGCTGCGACCTGCAAGGAAGGGGAGGGCTTTTGGGTGTTCGGTGTGTCGGGCATACGCTTTCCTCCGCCGGTACGAACCGGATCAGGTTCGAGGGGACTCTCTCAGGCGCCGCAACACATCGTGAGTTGCGACGCCACCCCCAGCGCTGGGCTCGACTCTCGCGCGCGTGCGCTCAAACGCAAGCAGAGTTTGGCGAGCAGCCGGCCGCGGTAATTTTTTGCAGCGCATGCGGCCATGGAGATCGGCGCGCGCGCTGGCACTGCGGGGACGCGCAGACGCCGACCCTCTCGTGATGGCTCAGCTCGCGTTCGGATGCAGAAAGAACCCGGTCACGCTGGCGCGTACGTTGTGCCCGGCAGCCGGGCTCACGCGGGCGATCATGTGCGGCGCACCAGCGAGGATCACCAGCCGGTTGGGCTTGGGCATGATGAAGCTGCCGCAGCCCATCTCGAGCAGCTGCGCCGAGTAGGCCTCGGTCTCGAAGCGGTAGCCCATGATCGGCAAGTCCGGGAGCTCGTCGCCCTCCCGATCGAGCTCGCCGATCAGCAGCTCGCCGCCCCAGTGCGCGTTCCAGATCGGGTGCGCGTAGTAGATGAACGCGCCCGCGTAGAGCTCGTGATCGTCGACGTGCCACGAGAGCCCGGTGTCGCGCGGGTACACGTAGGCGCGCGCGCTGATGCGATCCCAGCCGTTGCGGACCAGCCCCTCATGCACGTCGGATTGCTCGAGCAGCGCTCGGATCACGTGATCGATCGGCGTCCCGCTCGGGTAGCTGTCGGAGCCCGTGCGGATCTCCTCGCCACCGAGCGGCACGCCGTCATCGAGCTTCCACGCCCCACGCGTGCGCGTGACCGGGTGCAGCTCGGCGAATTGAAAGTGGCTCCACAGCTCGGTCCACTCGCGCTCGTCGAGGAAGTCGTCGATGACGCGGAAGCTCGGGTGATCGATCATGCCTTCGGGCATCCGCGCTCGTGTAGCGCATTTGCGGGCCGTATGGCACCGTCTCGCGCGACCATGGCGATCCCGCTCTTGGATCTGGAAGCTCTGGCCAAGGCTTGCGTCGACGGCGATCTCGACGCCTTCGCAGCGGCGAGCCAGCTCGGCTGGGTGCTGACCGAGGAGGCTCGCGTTGCCCTGCTCGGCGCGGTCGCCCACACCAACTTTCACCGCACGTACAGCTACGGCGTGTCCTCGTTCACAGTTGCGCAGGCGATCGGGCTGATGGCCGAGGCGGCGAGCAACGAGTCGGGCATCGCGGTGACCGAGCAGGTGCGATCGCTGCGGCTCGGTAAAGAGGTTGCGGTCGCGTTTCGTGACGAGGGGCAGGTGCACTTCGGGGTTCGCTACGCCTCGAACCTGCCGATGAACGTGGGCCAGCTGTGGGCGGAGCTGAAGCCGTGGTTCAAGGTGGTCGAGAAGAACCGCGAGCGGCTGAAGATCTGGGCGGCCAACGCAGAGGGCGTGGTGTCGGTGCCGCTCTCGAGCAAGCGATCGCCGGCCGCGGCGAGCGGAGCGGAGTTGTTGGCGGCGGTGATCGAGGATCCGGACGACGTCGATCGGCGGCTGGTGTACGCGGACTGGCTGGTGGCGCAGGGCGACGCCCAGGGCGAGCTGATCCAGCTGTGCGAGCGTCGGCGCGAGCATGGCGATCCGGGCCTGAAAGAGCGGATCGAAGAATTGGAGAAGGCGTACGGCGAGCGCATCGCTGGCGAGGTCGCGCAGCTGGCCAGCGCGTACACGCTCAATCGCGGGTTCGTGACACGCATCGAGATGTCGGCGCCGACCTTCGCCAAGCATGGCGAGCGGCTTCTGGCGAGTCATCCGATCGAGCAGCTCGATCTCAAGCCGGTCAACGACAAGGCGCTCGCTCGGCTGGCGAAGGCGCCCGCGTTGAAGAAGGTGCGGGTGCTGTACATGTCGCAGATCATCGGGCGCACGCGGCCGATGTCGTTCGACGAGCTGTGTCGCTCGCCGCACCTCGACGCGCTGCGGCGCCTGGAGGTGTGGACGTGGGAGAGCGGCGGCGATCCGCAGGAGGCGTTCGCAAAGATGCGAGCGCCGCGGCTGCAGTCGATGTTTCTCTATCAGGTTCGCGAGGCGCCGCTGATCCTCGCCGGGCTGGCGCGCAACGAGACCGTGCGGCTGCGCGATCTCGAGGTCAGCTTGCGCGGCGGCTTGCTGCGGGTGCCCTTCAGCCTCGGCGCGGCTGCGTTCGAGCAGCTCGAGAAGCTGCGGCTCGAGATCAATGGCCCGAGTGTGGGGTCGTGGTTCGAGGCCGTGCGCTTGCCGGCGCTCAGGGATCTACAGCTCGGCGACGACTTTCCGATCGACGCGCTCTACTGTCCGAACCTGCGGCGGCTGAGCCTGGGTGGCGGGCGGATCGACGGGCATCGGTTGCTCGCGCTGATCGAGCGGCACCCGAAGCTCGAGACGGTGCGGGTCTGGGAGATGGACGCCAACGAGGTGCATCGCGCCTACGAGCTGGCGCTCGGTCTCCCGGGCGAGCATCCGCTCGGGACGCTGGCGCTGCCGAGCCGCGAGGCGGATCCGGACTTGCTGGTCCGGGTTGAACAGCGCTTCTCGCGCGAATGGTGAGGCTCCCTTTTTGCTGCCCGAGGGTAACCACGGGTGGATCTGGCCAGGTTATGCGGATATCTTGATAGCCAGATATCCCGGTCCTCCGACGTGCCCGACCTGACCCAGACCGTCGACTTGCTCTCGGTCCTCGCCGATCCCACGCGCGTCCGTCTGCTCGCGTTGCTCGAGGACGGCGAGCTCACGGTCGCCGAGCTGATGCAGATCACCGACCTGCCGCAGCCGCGCGTCTCGACTCACCTGCGCAAGCTCAAGGACGCCAACTTGGTCCGCGATCGTCGCGACGGCGGCTCGAGCTACTACGCGCTCGCGACCATGGGCAAGCCGACGCGCGATCTCTGGCGCCTCGTCCATGGCCGCTGCGACGACGATCAGCTCGCCCAGGATCTCCGCCGTCGCGAGGCCGCGCTCGCAGCCCGTCGCGCTCGGCTGCGCTGGCCCGACGAAGTCGCCGGTCAGATGGAGCGCCACTACTCGCCCGGTCGCACGTGGGAGGCCACCGCTCGCGGCCTGCTCGGCTTCCTGCGGCTCGGCGCCGTGCTCGACATCGGCTCCGGTGACGGCGTGCTCGCCGAGCTCATCGCCCCACGCTCGCGCCACGTCACTTGCCTCGACATCAGCGAGCGCGTGATCGCGGCGGCCCGCGTCCGACTCGAGCGCTTCAGCAACGTCGACTTTCGCGTCGGCGACATGCACGACCTGCCGCTGCCGACGGCCAGCTTCGACACCGTGCTCTTGCTGCACACGCTCACGTACTCCGATCGCCCTGCGCTCGCGATCCAGGAGGCCGCCCGCACGCTGCGCCCCGGCGGATCGCTGGCGTTGGTGACCCTCGCCGAGCATGCGCACGACAAGATCGCGGCCGCCTACGATCACCAGAACCAGGGCTTCTCGCCCGACAGTCTCGACGCCATGCTGCGCGCGGCCGGTCTCACGGTCGAGCAGTGTGCGCCCAGCTCTCGCGAGCGTCGCAAGCCTTACTTCGAAGTCCTGACCGCCTTCGCCCACAAGCCAGCCCTATCGTGACCACTCCTACGACTTCCTCTCGTGATCGCTTGGCCCAGCTCCGCGCGTTGCTGCGCGAGCGCATCGTGATGCTCGACGGGGCCATGGGCACCTTGCTGCAAGGCCACAAGCTCAGCGAGGACGACTATCGCGGCACTCGCTTCGCCAACCATGATCGTCAGCTCGCCGGCAACAACGACCTGCTGTCGCTGACCCAGCCCGACATCGTCCGCGGCGCTCACAAGATCTACTTCGAGGCCGGGGCCGACATCGTCGAGACCAACACATTCACGTCGACGGCGATCGCCCAGGCCGACTATGGCCTCGAGCACCTCGCCTACGAGCTCAACGTCGCCGGGGCCCGGCTCGCGCGCGAGGCCGCCGACGCCATGTCGACGCCCGAGCGCCCGCGCTTCGTTGCCGGAGCGGTCGGCCCGACCAACCGCACGCTCTCGCTCTCGCCCGACGTCGAGGATCCGGCCTACCGTGCGATCGACTACGCGACCCTGCGTGGCGCCTACGTCGAGCAGATCCGCGGCCTGATCGACGGCGGCGTCGATCTCCTGCTGTTCGAGACCATCATCGACACGCTCAACGTCAAGGCCGCGATCATGGCCGCGTTCGACGTGTTCGACGAGCGCGGCCTCGAGCTGCCGATCATGATCTCGGCGACCGTCACCGATCGCAGCGGTCGGATCCTCTCGGGTCAGACGATGACCGCGTTCTGGCGCTCGGTCGCGCACGCCAAGCCGATCAGCGTGGGCCTCAACTGCGCGCTCGGGGCCGCGGCCATGCGCCCGTACGTCGCCGAGCTGGCCGAGCTGGCCGGCTGTGCGATCTCTTGCTACCCGAACGCGGGCCTGCCCAACGCGTTCGGCGAGTACGACGAGCTGCCCGAGCAGACCGCGGCCGAGCTGCGCGAGTTCGTCGACAGCGGGCTCGTCAACATCGTCGGTGGCTGCTGCGGGACCACGCCCGCGCACGTGCGAGCGATCGCCGAGCTGGTCCGCGACTGTCGGCCGCGACCGCTGCCGGCCGAGCGCAGCTCGCTGGATGTGGGGTCCGAGCCGCGCGAGCCCGCCTCGCACTTCGCCGGCCTCGAGCCGCTCACGATCGACCGCAACACCGGCTTCGTGATGATCGGCGAGCGCACCAACGTCACCGGCTCCAAGCAGTTCGCCAAGCTGATCAAGTCCAACGCCTACGACAAGGCGCTCGACGTGGCGATCTCGCAGGTCCGCAACGGCGCCAACATCCTCGACGTCAACATGGACGAGGGCATGCTCGACTCCGAGCAGGCCATGCGCACGTTCTTGAACCTGATCGGCTCCGAGCCCGAGGTCGCGCGCGTGCCGATCATGATCGACAGCTCGAAGTGGTCGGTGATCGAGGCCGGGCTCGAGTGCGTGCAGGGCAAGGCGATCGTCAACTCGCTGTCGCTCAAAGAGGGCGAGGAGGACTTCCTGAGCAAGGCCAAGGTCGTGCAGCGGCACGGGGCCGGGCTCGTGGTCATGGCCTTCGACGAGACGGGCCAGGCCGAGACCGCGGCGCGCAAGCTGGAGATCTGCAAGCGCGCCTATCGGCTGCTCACCGAGAAGCTCGGCTTCAACCCGACCGACATCATCTTCGATCCCAACGTGCTCGCGGTCGCGACCGGCATGTCCGAGCACGATCGCTTCGCGCTCGAGTTCATCGAGGCGGCGCGCATGATCAAGCGCGAGTGCCCCGGCGTGCGCATCAGCGGCGGCATCTCCAACCTCTCGTTCAGCTTCCGCGGTAACGACACGGTCCGCGAGGCCATGCACTCGGCGTTCTTGTTCCACGCGATCGCGGCCGGGCTCGACATGGGCATCGTCAACGCCGGCCAGCTGATCGTCTACGAGGACATCGCTCCCGAGCTGCGCGAGCGTGTCGAGGACGTGCTGTTCGCCCGCCGACCCGACGCGACCGATCGCCTGATCGAGCTCGCCGGGCAGCTGCAGAGCAAGCGCAGTGAGAAGGTGCTCGATCTGTCTTGGCGCGAGCAGCCGGTCGGCAAGCGGCTCGAGCACGCGCTGGTGCAGGGCATCACCGACTTCATCGAGGCCGACACCGAGGAGGCGCGGCAGACCTTCGCGCGTCCGCTCGAGGTCATCGAGGGCCCGCTGATGGACGGCATGCGGGTGGTCGGCGATCTGTTCGGCGCCGGCAAGATGTTCCTCCCGCAGGTGGTCAAGAGCGCCCGCGTCATGAAGCGTGCGGTCGCCTACCTGATGCCGTTCATGGAGGCCGAGCAGGACGGCGGCAAGCTCGAGGCCGCCGGCAAGGTCGTGCTCGCCACCGTCAAGGGCGACGTGCACGACATCGGCAAGAACATCGTCGCGGTGGTGCTGCGCTGCAACAACTACGAGGTCATCGATCTCGGTGTCATGGTGCCCGCGACCACGATCCTCGAGACCGCGCGCGAGGTCGGGGCCGACATCGTCGGGCTCTCGGGTCTGATCACGCCGAGCCTCGACGAGATGGTCCATGTGGCCAAGGAGATGCAGCGGCAGAAGTTCGACGTGCCGCTGTTGATCGGCGGCGCGACCACCAGCCGTCAGCACACCGCGGTCAAGATTGCGCCGTGCTTCGAGCAGCCGACCGTGCACGTGCTCGACGCCTCGCGGGTCGTCAACGTCGTCTCCGATCTGCTCGACGCCGAGCGCCGCAACAAGCTCGATCAGCGCAACCGGGCCGAGCAGGCGGACCTTCGCGAGCTGCACAAACGCCGCAAGCAGATGCCGATCACGCCGCTGGTGCGTGCGCGTCGGCAGGCGCCCCGGCTCGCGTTTGGCCAGCCCGAGGTCCCGCGTACGCTCGGCCGCCAGGTGATCGACGACGTGCGCCTGGCCGAGGTCGCCCAGTACATCGACTGGACCTTCTTCTTCACCGCCTGGGATCTGCGTGGCGTGTTCCCGGCGATCCTCGAGCACCCGAAGTACGGCGAGGCTGCGCGCGATCTCTACGGACAGGGCCAGCGGCTGCTCGCCGAGCTGCTCGCCGAGAACCGCTTGGGACTGCGGGCCGTGCAGGGCTTTTGGCCGGCCAACAGCGACGGTGACGACATCGTGCTGTGGCAGCCCGACGCGATCGGCCAGCGCGAGCTGACGCGCTTTTGCATGCTCCGCCAACAGACGGAACGCGATCCCAACGCGGACCTGCCGGTCTACCGCTCGCTCGCCGACTTCGTCGCGCCGCTCGACAGCGGGCTGATCGACTACGTCGGCGCGTTCGCCTGCACGGCGGGCGTCAACGCGGACGCGATCGCGGCCGAGTACGAAGCCAAGCACGACGACTATCGGGCGATCATGGTCAAGGCGCTCGCCGATCGCCTGGCCGAGGCCTATGCCGAGCTGCTGCACGAGCGCGCGCGCAAGGCCTGGTACGCGCCCGGCGAGCAGCTGAGCAAGGCCGAGCTGATCGCCGAGAACTACCGCGGCATCCGTCCGGCGTTTGGCTACCCGGCGTGCCCGGATCACACCGAGAAGGCCAAGCTGTTCGCGCTGCTCGACGCGCCCGCGCAGGGCATCGCGCTGACCGAGACCTACGCGATGACCCCGGGCGCGAGCGTCAGCGGCATCTATCTGGGTCACCCGGACAGCCGCTACTTCTCGCTCGGCAAGATCGGCCGCGATCAGGTCGAGGACTACGCCGCGCGCAAGCGGATGAGCACGGACGAGGTCGAGCGCTGGCTCGCACCCAACCTCGGCTACGAGCAGGATGCCCCCGGCGCGGCCGCGTGACCGCGTGATTTCCGATTGTGCCCCGCCGATCGGTGTGGGCACGATCGGCGCGCGATGAGCTACGACCAGACGTTCAAGGGCCAGTTCGAGTATGCGGACGCGCACTGCCTCGAAGCTGGCCTCGATCGCTTCGCCGCGTGCGTCGCCGACAGCATCGTCGATCTCGACTCGCTGAAGATCGACGGCCTGACGGTGGTGATCGACATGGACTGCTCCGCGCCCGCGAGCATGTACGACGAGACCACCTGGGCGCTGCGCGAGCTCGGCTCGGAGGCGCGGTCGGGCTCGGTGACCGCGACCTTCACGATGGACGGCACCGACCGCGAGCGGATCCGCAGCGGCGGCCGCTCGAGCAGCAGCGGACTGCCGCCGCAGCATCATCGCTGGGCGCTGTTCTTCGCCGCGAAGGCCGGCGACGCGAGCAGCCTGCGGGCGCTGATCGAGCGCGGCGTCGCGCTGGATCACGCGTACGAGGGCTACTACGGCTGGTCGCCCTTGCACCTCGCGGCGCAGGCTGGCGCCGCCGAGGCGCTGACGGTGCTCTTGCAGGCCGGGGTGAGCCCGGACATCGCCTCGCCTTCGGGCACCACACCGCTCGCCGTGGCCAGCAACGCCGAGGTCGCGCGGTTGCTGCTCGCGGCTGGGGCCGACAAGGATCGTGCGGTCGGCGACTCGGTGGCGATCGCGATCGCCTACGACCACCAACGCTGGGACGTCGCCGACGTGCTGCTCGAGGCCGGCGCGCAGATCCCCGAGTCTGCCCGCAAGTCCATCCTCGAGTCGCTGGCGCGCGGCGGCCAGCTCGGCGGGATCCAGCGGCTGGCCAAGCGCGAGGTTGCGATCACCGAGTCGCTCACCGATCCCGAGCTGATGGAGGCTGCGATTCGTGGCGGTGATGCGGTCTTGGTCGACTATCTGCTCGAGCATGGCGGCAAGCTGCCGGACAGCTTCCTCGAAGCGGCCGTTCGCTCGGGCTCGCTGGCGCTGACCGAGACCGCGTTGCGATTGGGTGGATCGGCGGCGGAGCTCGAGCATGGGATGTGTGTCGCGGCGTTCGATTGCGATCTGGCGATGATGCAGCTGCTCGCTCGCCACGGCGCACCGCTGCAGCCCACGCAACAAAACGGGGCATCGGCGCTGCACATCGCCGCGCGCTCGTGGGCGGACAACGCGGTCGAGTGCGTGCAGTGGTTGCTGGATTCGGGCGTGCCGGTCGACGCCGTCGATGAGTATGGCGCCACGCCACTGCAGGCGGCCGCGGAGTATCTGCGCGGCCGCCTGCAGTGGCGTGGCGCCATAC
>DATLLB010000896.1:0-9485 GCA_035538075.1 Enhygromyxa sp. | reverse complement strand
CACCACGTGCCGTCGAGCACCACGAACCAGCCCATCCGAGGTTGCACGTAGAGCGACCTAGGCGGCCGCGAAGCGGCCGTGCATGGCTAAGTGCACCACGGCCGCGGGGGTAATCACAGCTGGCCGAGCGCGCGCTCGATCAGCTCCATCTGGCTCTGCGTGCTCTCGCGGATCGACGACAGGCGCTCGACGATGGTGTCGGCGTTCTGCGTCTGGCCCTGGTGGGCCGAGCTGAGCTGGCTGATCTGCTCGGAGATGGTCTCGATCGCCTGCGTGATCTGCCGGCTGCCGCGGGTCTGCTCTTGCGTCGAGCGCTCCACGTGCCGAGTGATCTGCTTCATCTTCTCGGCCGACTTCATGATCTGCTCGGCGCCGCGAGCCTGCTCCGACGTGGCGGTCGCGACCTGCTGCACGGTGGTCGCAACCACGTTGATCGCGTCGGTGACCTGCTTGGAGCCCTTGGTCTGCTCGACCGTCGCGCGGGCGATCTCGCGGACCATCTGCGTGGAGCGGCGCGCGGAGTCGGAGATGCGCTTGAGCGAGTCTTCGGCCTGGTGGCTGACGCGGACGCCGTCGTCGACCGACTTGCTCGAGCGCTGCACGGCCTCGACGGCGTTGTAGCTCTCGCGCTGCACGGCCTTGATGATCTCGGCGATCTCTTTGGTCGAGGTCGCCGAGCGCTCGGCGAGATCCTTGATCTCGTCGGCCACGACCGCGAAGCCCTTGCCGTGCTCGCCGGCTTGCGCGGCGATGATCGCAGCGTTGAGCGCGAGCAGGTTGGTCTGCTCGGCGACGTCGTCGATGACCGACAAGATGCCGCCGATCTGTCCGATCCGCTGGCCGAGCCGACCGATGACCGAGACCGCGTCGGCCGAGTAGGTCTTGATCAGGTTGATGACCTCGATCGTCCGGTTGATCGCGTCGACGCCACCTTCGGCGGCCCACACCACCTCTTCGGACAGCTGCGCGGTCTCGTTGGCGTTGTTCTCGACCTGCTGAATCGAGATGTCCATCTCGTTCATGGCCGACGAGGTCTCCTCGGCGGTGGTCGAGAGCGCCTCGATGTTCTTGGCCACCTCGCGAACCGAGAAGGTCATCTCCTCGATCGAGATCGCGGTCTCCTCGACCGACGACGCGAGGTTGAACATGCTCTCGGCGACCTCGTCGTTGGCCGCCGCCATCTGCAGGATCGAGCTCGAGCTCTCCTCGGCGTTGGAGGCGAGCAGGTCGACGCTGTCGGCGATGCTCTTGAGGCCCGCTCGCATCTCGGTCAGGGCCTGCAGCGTGTCGTCGACATCCGGCGCGCTGCTGATGATGCTGTTCTGCAGCTCTCGCAGATAGCGGAGCTGATCCTGGCCGACGTTGGAGCCGGCGGACTTGGAGCCCTCCGCCTCCTCGCGCAGGCGCTTGACCTCGGCGCGCGCCTCGTCGCGCTCGCGCCGTGCAGCCTGAACCTCTTCGCGCAGCCGCTTGACCTCGTCGCGGGCTTCGTCGCGATCGGCTCGCGCGTCCCTCAGATCGGCGCGGCTGTCGTTGAGGTCGGACCGGAGCGCAGCAACCTCAGCCTCGAGCTCTGCCATGCGATCGTCCTCGCCTTCGCCGTCTTCCTTCTTGGCCCTCGCCATCGGACCCGGATTCTACGGGTTGGGCTAGAGCCCGTCAGTATTTAAGGGGACTCGCCGATCCCGCAGTGCTCGGTCGCGCGCAACCAGCCGAGAACGTGACGAATTTTCAGTAAAACGTGAAGCGCATGCCGACCATGCCCGTGTGGCGAAGCGGGTCCGGGACCAACTCGCGGTCGCCCGCGATGTAGCGAAGGTCGTAGGTGATCCCGACCGACGCAGCCGCGGTCGCGTTGAGCCAGAACTCGTACCCGACACCCACGTTGCCGCCGAGTCCGGCAACCAGCGTATTGCCCGGATCGCCGGCCGGGAGCCCGACTCCGCCGAGGCCCGTGCGGATGTAGAGGCCCTGCCACGCGTAGCCGGAGAACTCGAAGTCGCCGCCGAACATCCACGAGCTCGCGCCTTCGTTGCGGCCCAGATACTTGGCGCCGTGCAGGTTGATCCCGAGCAGGACCCGCTTGCTGACGCCGCCACCGAACGCGAGGTTGAGGCCGACGTCGGGCACGATCGTGCCCTTCATGCCGGAGAAACCAAAGAAAACGCCGGGGCCGACGTAGACGCCCCGGCGATCCTGTGCACCCTCGAACTCGATCCCGTTGGGTCCCCCGCGCACGGCGGCCTCGGCTTCGAGCGGCTCGGCGAGCGCCACCATTGCAGCGATGCCGCCTGCGAGTGCGAGGCCCAAGCGCCGACATCGGCGGCGCGCATCCAGACGAGAGAAGCGGGACCTTGCGTGGGTGCTCATGGGTGCTCCTTGGGCCGGCGGTTCGAGATCTTCGAGATCATGAGCCGAACTGCGGGCGCGCGCTCACCGAAGTGTCGTGACGTCGAGCACGACGTAGCCCCCCTGACCGACATTCACGGTCGCCGTGCGCCGCTCGTGGCCGCCGTTGCCCTGGACGAGAATTTCCAGAGTGTGTTGGCCTGGGGGCACCTGCGCCCGGCCGATGAAGACCTTGTCGGGCAGCGTTGTCCACGAGCGAGTGTCGGGCTTGTCGAGCGCGACCATGGTGCCTTCGACCGCCAGCGCGCTGAGCAACCCGACCACGCCGTTGGCCTGATTGCCGGCCGCTCGCGCGCCCTCGGCCGCAGCCGCTCGCACGATCATGCGAGTGATCGCCGAGCCGATGATCTTGGGCTTGAGCTCCTCGAACTCGCGGACGATCTCGGAGCCGAGGTCGCTGACGAGATCGAGCTGGATCGGCACGCCGTCGATCGTCCAACTCGCCGTCTCGAACAAATTGCCGGCCGGCTCGAGGTCCGGAAAGGTCACGACCTTCAACGCGCTGTGCTCGAGCACCGCCGTGTTGCCGGTCACGTAGGCGCCGGCGAGGCCGATCGCGAGGCCGATCGGGATCCGTCGCGGAACCTTGTAGGGGACGCGCCCGGTCTTGACGATCAACAGGATCTCGGCCGGCTTCTCGGCCGCAACCGGGATCGCAGCATCGGGTGCCGTCGATTCGCTGTTGGGCGTCGGCGTCGGCACCTCGGGCACGCCCGCGAGGTAGCGCAGCAGCCGTTCGCTGCGAAAGCTGCCGCGCTTGGCCACGCGACCGATCGGCTCGGCCAGCGTCGGCAGCTCGCGCTCCTGCAGCGCTTCATCGTAGTAGCGCAGCGCTTCGTCCCAGTTGCCCTGCCGCTCGGCCACGAACCCGGCCAGGTACGATCCGAAGGCACCGTGCGCGTGCTCGGGATCGTAGTCGAGCAGGTAGTTGCGCATGACCGTGAAGCGCTTGGCCTCTACGCCCGCGTCCTCGAGATCACCTTGTGCCAGGTAGTTGATCAGGTTGACGGCGTTGAGCGAGAGCTTCTCGGTCGGCGTGGTGCGGTAGTAGGTGGCCGCGTCCGAGAACACATAGCGACCGATCTCGTCGGCCGAGCTGCGCAGATCGAGGAGCTCGAGCTGCTCCTCGGCGGCCTGGTAGTTGCGCGCGCTCGAGTCCCAGTCCTGCATCGCGTGCAGGATCGTCGCGCGCTCGAGCACCGCCAGCGAGGTCTCGCTCTTCCAGTCGTCGGGCAGCTCGTCGACGTCCTTGACCTTCAAGAAGCGGTTGAGCTCGTGCAGCCCGGCCTCGTACTGCCCGGCCGTGACCAGCTCGCGCATGGCCATGGTCTTGTCCGAGTAGGTCGCACAGCCGATCGCCAACGCGGCGATCACAGTGAGCCCGCCGAACAGCCGAACGAGGTGACTGCGGGTGCCCATCTCGAAGCGCGGCGAGTCAGCTCAGCGAACGATCGCCTTGCTGCGCTCCGAGGTGTACTGGAATTTCACGAGGCTGGTCTCGACCTCGATCACCTGGATGAACAGCGAGTACTGCACCCGGCGCTCGTTGTCGAAGCGCTCTTCGTTGGAGGTGACCTTGCCGGTCACGTAGTACTTGGCGCCGATCTGCGCGCCGAGCCGCGCTGCGGTGGCCGGATCGAAGATGTCGGTGTTCTGCATCTGCGCCTCGGCGACCATCTCGGCCTGGCGCTCGCGGCTGACCACCGAGACCGCGCCCGAGTTGACCAGCGTGGTCTCGATCTGCGAGAGCAGCGTCAACATCTGATCATCGAGGTGCTGGGTGGTCGCGTTCTTGATCGGCCAAATCGCGACGATCGGCGGATCGCTCATCGAGCCCTGGACGTCGCGTGCCCACCAACCCGAAGCCATCATCGCGTTGAGGTTCTCGTTGACCAGATAGTTGATGTCTTCGCGATCGAGCCCGGTGCCCATCGCTCCGGCGTCGAGGTTGGGGTTGTCGGTGCCGGGCCCTCCGCGGACTGCCTTGGGCTTGCAGCCGAGGCCGCCGACCAAGGTGCCGGCGAGCAGGATGAGACACAGCGAAGACCTCGAGACGCGGGAAGTATGCATGGCGGTTGCGCGACGGAGTGTTGCCGAGGATCAGCAGATTGTCGGACCCGAAGCGGGACTTGCGGGGCCACGTGCTCCGGACCAGCGAGTGAAGACTCTCACAGAATCATGCGCAGGCCCGGGACGGCGTGCAGACGCTCATACGCGAGAATGACTTCATCGACGGTCTCGGCCGCGAGCGTCAACGTGATGCAGATCGAATTGCCCTTGCTGCCAACACGCTCGCTGACCTCCACTCGCGCACCGACCGCTGCGTGCGCGGCTGCACCCACACCGCTGCGAAACTCGGTGTGGGCCGGGCCAAAGGCCTTGATCACGTACTCGCAAGGAAACCGGTGAGCCGCTTCGAGCAGCTCGCGTGCCGGTGCCTTCGTTGACTCGCTCATGCCCTTCGTCCTACCACTGGAGTCGCGGCGGCGGTACCGACTTGCCACCGCGTTTGTCGTCACGCCGCCTCGCGGCTGAGCTCTCGCATGCCTCGCTCCAAGTCCGCCGGATCGCACAGTGCTTGGACGCGTCGACGCGTGCTCGGGCTGGCGTGGATCGGGCTCGCGTCCGCATGCGGCGGCGCGGCGGGTGCCGGACCAGGCGGCAAGGATGGCAAGGGCGGCGGCAAGGGTCCGGGTGGTCCGGGCGGCCGCGGAGGTGGCCCGCCGCAGCCGCTCTCGGTCGAGCTGATCGGGGTCGAGCCTGCGACGATCGAGCGTCACTATCGGGCCTCGGGCACGCTCGAGCCGCTGCGTCGCGCCGAGATCCGCCCGGTTCGCGCGGGCATCATCGAGAGCCTCGAGGTCGAGGTCGGTGACACGGTCGAAGCCGATCAAGTGCTCGCCCGGCTCGACGGCCGCGAGCTCTCGCTGCAGGCCAAGCGCGACACCATCAGCGCCAGCAACGTCGAGGCCGAGCTCGAGCGCCTGCGCAAGCTCGAGGGCTCGGGGGCGATCGCCCAAGAGGAGATCGACGCGCGTCGCTACGAGCTCGAATCGGCCAAGGCGGCCGCGCGGCTGTCCAAGGCGC
Source organism: Enhygromyxa sp. (assembly GCA_035538075.1). GTDB lineage: Bacteria > Myxococcota_A > Polyangia > Nannocystales > Nannocystaceae > Plesiocystis. The sequence continues at coordinate 3,989 of DATLLB010000896.1, read as the reverse complement.
AAGCCTCGACGATGACCGTGCGCAGCCCCTTCGCCGGGACCGTGATCGCGCGCGAGGTCGACGTCGGCAACCTCGCGGGCACGTCCACGATCATCTACGAGGTCGCCGATCTGTCCGCGCTGGAGCTGCCGCTGCACCTGCCCGAGCGCGAGGCCGCACGCGTGCGGGTGGGCAACAGCGTGACGATCGAGCTGATCGACGGCACCACCTTCGACGGTCAGGTGGTCCGCCGCGCGCCGATCGTCGACTCGCTGACCGGGACCGTCGAGTTTCTGATCCGCGCCGAGACTTACCCCGAGCTCGCGGTGCCCGGCGCGTTCGTGCGCGCGCGAGTGCTGCTCGAGCGCCGCGAGGCGGTGCCGAGCGTGCCGGTCAACGCCGTCTTCGAGCTGGAGGGCAAGCGCTACGTCTACGTGCTGCGCGAAGGCAAGGCCCGACGCGTGCCGGTCGAGGTCGGGCTCGAGGGCAGCGAGCGGATCGAGATCCTGTCCGGCATCGCGCCCGAAGATCGCGTGCTGATCGACGCCACCGGCATCACCGAGGGCTTGCCGATCAAGCCGATCGGCGAGCCCGACATCGAGCGAGCGCCCGAGCCCGCAGCCGAGGGCGGCAAGGGTCGCGGCGGCGGCGGTTGGGGCGGCGGCCGGAGGCGCTGACGAGTGGCCGCGGAAGACCGGCCGAACACCGCCCCAGAAGACGCCCGCCGGGCGTCGGGGACCTGGCGCTTCATCGCAGGCGTGGTCGTGCGGCCGGTGACGGTCACGATGGTGACCGTCGCGCTGCTGCTGTTCGGCCTGGTTGCGATGCTGCGGATGCCGGTCGAGCTGCTGCCCGAGCTCGGCTACCCGAGCATCACCGTCCAGACCGAGTACACCGACGCGGCTCCGGCCGAGATCGAGGAGCTGGTCACGCGGCCGATCGAGGAGCTGGTCGGCGGTGTGCCGGGTGTGATCGCGGTCGAGTCGACCTCGCGCGAGGGCCTCAGCGAGGTCGTGCTCGACTTCGCGTGGGGCACCAGCATCGACGACGCGATGGCCGACGTGCGCGAGAAGTTGGATCGCGTGCGCCTGCCGACCGACTCCGAGCGGCCGATCGTGCTGCGCTACGACCCCGCGCAAGAGCCGATCCTGCGCATGGCGCTGGTCGTCGATCACGAGGTCGACTTCAAGGCGCTGCGCGACCTCGCCGACGAGGACATCAAGCAGGCGCTCGAGAAGCTCGACGGCGTCGCGGCCGTGCAGCTGCACGGCGGTGACGAGGAAGAGGTGGTGGTCGAGCTCGATCCCGATCGCCTGGCCGCGTTTGGCATCGACGCCAGCGAGGTCGTGGCCGCGATCGGGGCTGACAACATCAACAGGCCTGGCGGCGGCCTGACCGAGGACAACAACCGCTACCTGATCCGCACGGTCCACGAGGCCAAGGAGCCGGAGCAGCTCGGCGCGATCATCATCCGCGACGCCAGCAGCGAGAATGGCGGCGAGCTGCGTCTGCGCGATCTGGTCGCGCGTGACTCCCTGATCTCGGGCAAGCCGGCGATCGGCCGCGTGGCGATCGAGCGCGAGGAGTTCTCGCTGGTCGGGCGCGCGGAGGCGATCGAGCTGGCGGTGTTCCGCGAGGGCGACGCCAACACCGTGCGCGTGGCCGAGGCGGTGCTCGAGCGCGTCGAGCAGATGCGCAAGCAGCTGCCCGAGGGCCACCGGCTGGTGGTGCTCAGCAACCAGGCCAGCTTCATCGACGCGGCGATCGACGAGGTCGCGAGCAACACCCTGATCGGCGGCGGGCTCGCGATCCTGGTGCTGCTGTTCTTCCTTCGTGACCTGCGCTCCACGCTGGTGATCGGCGTGGCGATCCCGATCTCGCTGCTGGTCAGCTTCGTCCCGCTGTCCACGCTCGGCATCTCGCTCAACCTGATGAGCCTCGGCGGGCTCGCGCTCGGGGTCGGGATGCTGGTCGACAACAGCATCGTCACGCTCGAGGCCATCGCCCGGGTGCGCGAGCTCAACCCGAAGATGAGCGCGCGCGACAGCGCCGTGCGAGGCACGGTCGAGATCGGCAGCTCGGTCGTGGCCTCGACGCTGACCACCGTCGCGGTGTTCTTCCCGATGGTGTTTGTCGAGGGCGTGGCCGGGCAGCTGATCCGCGACCTCGCGTACGCGGTCAGCTTCTCGATCCTCTCTTCGATGCTGGTGAGCCTGACGCTGGTCCCGGTGCTGCAGGCGATCGGCGCGGGCGAAGGCGATGCGGAGCTCGAGCCTGAGGGTCGCTCGAAGCGCTCGCCGCTGGCGTGGCTGATCGCGATCCCGGCGCTGTTGTTCGTGCCGATCCGCCTGCTCGTGCGCGGGCTCGGGTGGTTGCTCGAGCGGCTCGCGTGGCCGCTGACGCGCGGCTGGGAGCTGCTCGAGGCGCAGTACCCCAAGCTGCTGCGCGTGGCCCTGCGGGTGCGGACGCTGGTGTTGCTGGGCAGCGCGGCGATCTGCGTGCTGGTGGTGTGGGCCGGTCGTGACCTCGGCCGCACGCTGCTGCCGGAGGTCCGCCAGGGTGAGGTCTACGTGCAGATCGAGCTGCCGCAGGGCACCGCGCTCGAGCGCAGCACCGCGTTGACGCGCGGGATCATCCGCGAGCTCGAGAGCGACGAGCGGGTCGAGCTGATCTTCGCCCGCATCGGCAGCGTCACGCAGGGCGGCTCGGCGACCGGCGGCCAGTCGGGCACTCACCTCGCGCAGATCAACCTGCGCCTGCGCGAGGATCTGATCGCCAGCGATGAGCTCGCGCGCATCGAGGACGAGCTGTTCGCGTCGATCACCGAGGCCACCGAGCTGGTGCTCGACGGCATCGACGCTCGCGTTCGCTTCGGTCGCCCCGAGCTGTTCTCGTTCGAGTCGCCGCTCGAGGTGCGGGTGTTCGCCGACGAGAGCGCCGACGCGATCGACCACGCCAAGCGCCTGCTCCCGCGCCTGCGCGAGATCGAGGGCCTTGCCGACGTGGCCGCCGACGATCTGGCCGGGCGCCCCGAGGTCCGCGTCGACTTCGACCGCGAGCGCCTCGGCCTCGCCGGCCTCGACGTCGATCGGGCCGCCGCCGCGATCCAGCGCGCGATCCAGGGCGAGGTCGCCGGCAAGCTCCACGCGAGTGACAAGCAGCTCGACATCCGCGTGCGCCTGCCCGAGGTCGATCGCTCCAACATCGACGACATCGCGCGCATCCAGGTCGGCGTGGTCGCGCCCAGCGATGACGCCCTGACCGGCCAACGCAGCGCGCCACGATCGATCCCGCTGGCCGCCGTCGCGCAGGTCGAGCCGGCGATCGGTCCCGCCGAGATCCGCCGCATCGACGGCCGCCGCGGCGTGAAGATCCGAGCGCGAGCCGAGGCCGATCTCGGCACGCTCGCCGATCAGATCCGGGAAGCGCTCGCCGTCGCAGCCGAGGAGGTCCCGCCCGGCCAGTGGATCGAGGCGCAGCTGGCCGGCCAGGCCGAGGAGATGGGCGACTCGCTGCAGAGCCTCGCGTTCACGGCGATGCTCTCGATCTTCTTGGTCTACGTGGTCATGGCCTCGAGCTTCGAGAGCCTGCTGCACCCGTTTCTGATCATGTTCACCGTCCCGCTCGCTGCCGTGGGGGTGGTGCTCGCGTGCTTGCTGACCGGCACGCCGATCTCCGCGATGGTCGGGATCGGCGGGATCATTTTGGGCGGGATCGTGGTCAACAACGCGATCGTGCTGATCGCCGCCGTGAACCAGCGGCGCGGCGAAGGCATGGACGTACGGTCTGCGCTGATCGACGCGGGCACGCTGCGGCTGCGGCCGATCTTGATGACGACCGCGACGACGGTGCTCGGGCTGTTGCCGATGGCGTTTGGGCTCGGCGAGGGCGCTGCCCTGCGGCAGCCGTTGGCGCTCGCGGTGATCGGCGGGTTGGTGGTGTCGACTGCGTTGACGTTGGTCGTGGTGCCTTCGGCGTACGCGTTGGTGCCGGGCAAGCGACGCGCCGCC
>DATLLB010000895.1:0-3978 GCA_035538075.1 Enhygromyxa sp. | reverse complement strand
ACCGACGACAACGACCTCGACGGCTGGCGGATCGAGTCGCAGAACCCCGAGGTGCTCGAGATCGTCGAGCAGTACGTCGAGCAGGACGACCTCGACGACGACGACAAGAGCAACGACGAGAACGACGTGATCGTCGCCAAGGTCCACGCGGCCGGCGAGGGCACGGCGATCCTCGAGGTCTACGACGACACCGGCGACTTCGTGCGCGCGACCGAGGTCGAGGTCATGCAGCCCGACCGCGTCGAGCTGCGCGCTGCCGGGCCGCTGTTCGTCAACCAGGAGGGCGAGGTGGTGCCGAGCCTGGTCGACGCCACGCCCAAGCTGCTCTCGGGCGGCACCGCGACGTTCCTGGTCGAGTGGTTCAAGGGCGAGCAGAAGCTCAACGGCGCGGGCACGCTCGGCGTCGCGCCGGGTCACGAGGCGATCGACGATCTCTGGGTTCGGCAGACCTACCTCGATGAGGATCGCGACTGGCTGACCGTGACCATGGCCGAGGGCCTCTCGGCCGCCGACTCGGTCGTGACGCCGATCGAGTTCAGCGCCAACGGGTACCCCGTGCAGACCGTCGACTTCTCGGTGGTCGGGCCCGAGGCCATCACCCGCGTCGAGGTCCGCGGCGAGTCGGAGGCCGACGCCGGCGACGACGAGCTCCTGGTCGTGCTCGCGCAGGCCTTCGACGAGAGCGACGAGTCGATCTGGGGCGTGGCCTTCGACTGGGATCTCGACGGCTACGACGAGCCCGGCGAGGGCGACCTGTTCCGCTACTTGTTCCGCAAGGGCGCCTGGAGCACGCTCGGGGCCGAGTACAACGGCATTCGCGGCGAGACGCAGATTCAGGGTACCGAGGGCTTCGTCGACTCGTCGAACGACATCGGCTGCTTCTGCGCCGCTGAGCCGCGTGCGCCCGGTCGCGAGATCGCGTTCGGGCTGCTCGGGCTCGCGGCGCTCGGGCTGGTCCGTCGGCGGCGCTGATCAGGATGGTTCAGGGGATGTCGATCTGCATCAGCGCATAATGGAAGTTCTGATAGACGACCTGCATGTGCGGGTGCAGATCCGCGGGAAAGTGTGACTTCGCCCGCTCGGCGTGCTTGGCCGTGGTCATCACCCAGAAGGTCACATTCTTGCCGCGGTGCTGATCGATCATCTTGTGCAGCGCCTCGCGGTTGGGCTCCATCGCCACCCAGATGCTGCGCTTGGCGAAGTAGGTCTCGCCGCGATAGTAAAACCACCAGCTCAGGATGCGATCGCCGTCCTTGGCGTTGTCGTAAATGTAGCGAAAGGCGGTCCGCTGCGACCAATTCTCGCTGGTCGCCGGCAGGTAATCGTCGATGATCCAGGTCGTGGTCAGCAGCCCGGACAGCACCATCGCCGCCACGGCAGCCTTGCCGCGGCGCGCGATCCAGATCAGCAAGCCGAGCCCGAACGGGATCACGCACCAAACCACACGATCGACCGCCGCGGCGCCTTGTCGCCACATTCCGGTGTAGAGATACGTGGTCAGGTGGGCGATCCAGGCCGGCTCTTGCAAGGTCGCCCGCGCGACCATGTAGAGGATCGCACAGCCGCCCAGCGCACAGGCCAGCACCGCGGGCGTGCTCAGGCGCAGCTTGGCCTCGCGCGGGTCCCAGAGCCCATGCAGCCACAGGCCGACCACGATCGCCAGCGGCGGCAGGCAGGGCGCGAGGTAGTGATAATATTTGGTCACGCTGTAGGTGATCAGCCCGAAGCTGATCACGAACCACAGCAGCGCGAGCCGGGCCAGCTCGCCGCTCGGATCCGCGGGGCGATCGCTGGCGTCGAGCTCGGCGGCCTGGCTGCTCGCGGCGTCCAGGTCCGTGCGTGGGCGCCTGCGAAAGGCCGCGAACGCGGCCCACAGCGCGGGCGCGACCACGGCCGACCACGGCAGCGCGGCGATTCCGAGCGTGCGCAGGTAGAACGCGAACCCGCCGACCGCCTGCTTCTGCTCGCCCGAGGCGAAGCGCGCGAGGTTGTTGACGACGATCAGCTCGTTGACCCAGCCCTCGCCGCGAAAGATCGCCATCGCGTGGTGCCACGGGAAGCAGGTGACCACGAACAACAAGATGCCGATTGCGAGCTCGCAGCGGCGCTGCCACAGCAGGTGCAGCCGACCGGTCACCAGCATGTGCGTGAGGATCAGTAGCCCGATGATCCCGGGGCCGATCATGCCCTTGCCCATCAGCGAGAGCCCGCCGGCCACGTAGACCACGCCCATCCACGCCTGGCTGCGTCGCCGCCAGCGAAGGCTCCGCAGCACGATCGCGGCGACCACCACCCAATAGATCGCCAGCTGCTTGGCGATGGTCTGCAGCGACTCGACGTTCGCGGTCTTGTGCTTCCACCGCGCGACGGTCTCGATCGTCTCGGCGTCGACGACGTGCTGGTGGATCACCGCGAGCGGGACCACGGCGCCGAGCAGAAACACCAGCATGAAGCCGAGCCACGCGCGATCCCAGGGGACCTCCCACGGCCCGCGGCCCTTGGTCTTCAACATGCGCTCGGGCTCGAGCCACGCCATCGCCCAGCCGACCATCGCCAAGCACACGGGGCCGACGAAGAACATGTCGGTGACCGCTTGCCGGGTGAGGATCGCGTACTGCGGCATGGTCGCGAGCACCGCCGCCGTGAGCAGGCCGGCGCGCCAATTCAGCCCCGGTGGGGCGTGAAGAGAGCTGCTGAGGCGGCCGACACACCAGCCGATCAACGCGATGGTCCCGAGGCCCACGAGCATGCTGGGCAGCCGCAGCGCGATCTCGGGGATCGGCGAGCGCACCATCTCATCGGTTGCTCCGGTGCCGACGCCGAACAGCTTGAAGCTCAGCGCCATGCACCAAAACGGCAGCGCGTGCTTCGAGGCGAACACGCCCTCGCGCTTGCCGTTGGGCCCGTAGCCGGGCCGCCACCACAGATCCATCGGGTCGCCGCGGTCGACGATGTTGCGCGCGACCTCGCCGTAGTGCGTCTCCCACGGATCCCAAGGTCCGCACGCGCCGATCGATGCCGAGTAGATTGCGACGATCGTCGCCGCCAGCAGCACGATCCAGACCGTGGGGTGTTGCAAGCGCTCGCGCATGCTCGGGGTCGGGAGTGTACTGTAGACTGGCGACGACGATGAGCGACTACCGTCCTGAAGATGCGTCCGAGTGGGCCGAGCGGCTCGGCCCTGCCGACGTGCGAGCCGCCGCAGCGCGAATTCACGGACAGGTCGTGCGCACGCCGACGCTGCGGATCCCTCGGCTCGACGCGCTCGCTTCGGCGCCCGTCGAGCTGTTCCTCAAGGCCGAGAACATGCAGCGGATCGGCGCGTTCAAGGCCCGCGGTGCGATGCATGCGGTCGGCCGGCTGTCTCCCGAGGCGCGCGCGCGCGGGGTCATCACGTTCAGCTCCGGCAACCATGCCCAGGCGGTCGCGCTCGCGGCTCGCGAGTTTGCGATCCCGGCCACGATCGCGATGCCGCTCGACGCTCCCGCGGTCAAGGTCGCGGTCGTGCGCGAGCTCGGGGCGGAGGTCGTGATGGCCGGCTACACCTCCGAGGATCGGCGCACGGTCGCGTACGAGATTCAGGCCAAGACCGGCGCGGCGATCATTCAGCCCTTCGACGATCCGGACATCGTCTGCGGGCAGGGGACCGCCACGCTCGAGCTGATTGAAGACGCCGACGCGCCGCTCGATGCGATCGTGGTGCCGGTCGGCGGTGGCGGAGTGATCGCGGGCGCGTGCTTGGCCGCGCGTGAGGTCGAGGTGCCGGTCTATTCGGTCGAGCCGCACGGCTGCGACGCGCTCGCGCGCAGCCTCGAGGCCGGCGAGCGGGTCCGCGTCGAGCCGGGTCCGACGCTGGCGGACGGGCTCAAGCCGACGATGATCGGCGCGTTGAATTTCGAGATCGCCAAGCGCGATGTGGCCGGCAGCTTTCGGGTCGATGATGACGAGCTCGGCCGTGCGCTGGTCAGCGTGTTGCTG
>DATLLB010000894.1:0-21282 GCA_035538075.1 Enhygromyxa sp. | reverse complement strand
TCGACCTGCGCCTGCACTTCTCCAATGCTCACGTCCATCGCTATCCCTCTCCGTTCGGGTCGTCGAACGCGATGCGTTCGGCCAGGGTCGTGCGCGCGCCGACGTCGGGTTCTCGGCGGGTGTCAGCGCCGGCGTCGGCATTGGTCTCGGCATCGAGGCCGGGCTCGACGTGGGGCTGAGCGCCGGCTTCGACGTCGACATCGGCGTCGACATCGGCTTCGAGGCGAGCGTCAACATCTCGGCGAGCGCGAGCGTGGACATTGGTGTGAGCGCGGGCGTGTCGGTCGACGTCGACGTCGACGCGAGCGTGTCTGCGTCGGGATCGGCTGCGGTGTCATCGGGGTCGAGCGGGGCGGGCTCGAGCGCTGCGGGGGGATTTGGTCCGGCTGGAGGCACGGGCGGACCAAGCTCGCCGCCCGGCTTCGGGGGCTTCGCCTCGGGCGAGTTCTCGAGCGGCGGCTCCACGGGTTCGGGCGCGGGTCCATCGAACCCGGTGCGTGGCCGTGCTCGCCAGCCCGGCGTGCGGGTGCAGGGCGACGAGCTGTTCGACGAGCTCGTGCTCGGTCCGATGTACGGAGGCAACGCCTCAGCCGGAGTCCCGGCCGCGCTCGGTGCCTTCGCGGGCCTGTGGCCGATCGGTCCTCGCCGGCGTCGCCCGCTGATGGTGTCGAAGCTGCGAGCGCAGCGACCCGAGCGAGACCTGCGTACGGACACGGCGGCGTCGTTCGAGATCGGCGGCCAAGCGCTCGACCGATCGCCCAACGGTCTCGGAGCCGACGTCGGCGCGCGCACGACCCTGGCCGAACGCATCGCGTTCGACGACCCGAACGGAGAGGGATAGCGATGGACGTGAGCATTGGAGAAGTGCAGGCGCAGGTGGAGACCGCCAGCCCGCAGCCCGCCAAGCCGACCGAAGAGGGCGGCAGCAAGAAGCTGGGGCTGACCCAGCAGAACCACGAGACGCGTCTGCAGCAGCGGCGGGCCAACCGGATCCGCGAGCGGCTCTGCGCGATGTGACCCATGACCGCGGCCCGCGAGACTCCTCCGAGCGACCTGCTCGTCTATGCCGCCCGGCCGACGGTGCGCATCGACGGGCAGGAGTACGACCGCGCGTCGCAGCTGGTCCTCGCGATGGAGATGATCGAGCAGGAGGGCGGCATGTCGTCGCTGCAGCTGCGCTACAGCAACCTCGCCAGTCACCCCGACGGCGACGCCTCGCTGGCGTTCGAGGATGAGCAGATCCTCGCGCTCGGGGCCACGATCACGGTCTACGCGGGCGAGGCCAGCGAGCCGATCGAGGTGTTCCGCGGCAAGATCACCGCGTTCGAGGCCGAGTTCTCCCAGAAGGCGCCGCCGGAGCTGGTCGTGCATGCCGAGGACGCGCTGCAGCTCAGTCGCATGAAGCGGCGCACCAAGCTGCACGAGGAGGTGACGGTCGCCGACCTCGCGCGCGCGGTGGCTCAGGCTGCGAACCTGCGGCCGGTCATCGACGGGCTCGACGCCTCGATCGGCGATCGCCTGCAGCTCAACGAGACCGACCTGATGTTCCTGCGTCGAGTGCTGCGCGAGTACGACGGCGATCTGCAGGTCGTCGGCGACGAGCTGCATGTGGCCGCGCGCTCGGGCATCCAGCGCGAGACCGTGCACCTCGAGCTGTACAGCCAGCTGCAGGCGGTGCGGGTCACGGCCGACCTCGCCCATCAGCTCTCGGGCCTGACGGTCAGCGGCTGGGATCCCGCGCAAGCGCAGCGGGTCAGCCACGTCGCGTCGGGCACCAACCTCGGGCCTGGCAACGGGCGGCTTGGGTCCGGGTTGCTGGCCGATGCGCTCGGCGATCGAGCGGAGCACCTCGGCGGGCTGCCGGTCCTGACCAGCGACGAGGCCCGCCAGCGGGCCGAGGCGGCCTACGATCAGCGGGCGCGTCGGTTCGTGGTGGCCGAGGGCACGGCGACCGGCAACCCACGCGTGCGCGTGGGCACCCACGTCGAGCTGTCCGGCCTCAGCCCGCGATTCGACAACGTCTATTACGTGACCTCGGTGTGTCACCGATTCGATCTCGAGTCCGGCTACACGACCGACTTCGAGGCGGAGTGCGCCTACCTGGGAGAGCCTGGATGAGTGAGAACGACTGCGGAAAGCCGATCCGGGCCGCGCAAGACAACCACCTGGGGATCGTCACCTCGGTCGAGGACGTGAGTCGCAAGGGCATCATCAAGGTCCGCTTGCTGACCTACGACGGCGCCGAGGAACAGGACGCGCCGATCGACGCTCGCCTTTGTGTTCCGTTCGCGGGCAGCGACCGCGGAGCGTTCTTCGTGCCGGACGTCGACGACGAGGTCGTGGTGTCCTTCATCGGCGGCGACCCGCGCCAAGCGATCGTGATGGGGGCGGTGTGGAACGGTCGCAACGCGCCGCCGGAGAGCCTCGGCGGCGACAACGTCGACCGCTGGTCGTTCGTCGGCAAGAACGGCACGCGCATCGCGATCATCGAGGAGAACGGCAACGCGCAGATCCACCTGGCGACGCGCTCGGGCGGTCAGGACATCGCGTCGATCCTCATCGACCGCTCGGGCGGCGGCAAGATCACGCTGAAGGCCGGGCAGACCGAGATGGTGATCGACCCGTCGGGGATGTCGGTCAACACGCCGGGCAACTGCGAGATCAAGTGCTCGAGCCACGAGATCACCGCGGCCACGGTCGACGTCAAGTCGGCGCTGTCGTCGTTCTCGGGCGTGGTCGATGCCTCGGCCGCGGTCCAGACGGCGGCGGTGATCGGGACCAGCTACACGCCGGGAGCCGGCAACGTATGGTGAACCATCGCGTCGAGTTGCACGCCCCGAAGCTGTTCGGGGGCGACGGCGAGCGGCCGACGCTGCTCGAGCGGACCGATCGTCGCTTCATGCAGAACGTGCTCGCGGAGCTCGGCGATCCGAGCAAGCACGACCAGGTCCGCGCGACGCTGGTCAGCGAGCGCAAGGGCGGCGGCTTCCATCTCTATCAGCCGGTCCACCGCGTCTTTCATCTCGCGGTGGTCTCGGCGATCTGTGCGAACATGCCCGGCAAGCCGCGGCTCGATCCGCTCAAGATCGACAGCGCGGGTCTGGTGGTTCGCAAGGTCCGAGACGCGCGCGGCAACAAGCTCGGCGAGCTCGGCTGGATCGTGGGCAAGGACGGCAGCTCGCGCTGGGAGCCGCCGGACCTGTGGGACTCCACCGCCAAGCACACGATGACGTCGGCAGGCGCAGGCGCGCCGAATCTGCCTTACGCCGATCCGGATCCGGCGCGACGACCCCGACGCTCGACCGGACACCGCGAGCTCGACGAGCGCATCGCCACGCTCAAGCAGCTCGGGTCGTCGCGGGCCGAGTCGGTCGCGCCGATCTTCCCGCTCACGCCTCAGGGCTGCGCGGCCGCGGGCGAGACGATGCTCGTCGGCCTGGTCCCGACCGCGTCGCGAGAGACCGAGCAGGCGCCGAGCTTCGAGCTGCCCACGCGCAGCGAGCTGGAGGAGGGCGGGTTGTTTCCGTCGTGGGTGCTGGCGAGCGGGTCGGGCCGCAAGGTCGCGTTCGCACGCGAGCTGATGACGGTCGCGAACGTCAACGAGGGCCCCTCGCCGCGCCGCAACGATCCGGTGTTCGCCGACTACAGCGACTTCGTGGTCGAGATGATCGTGGCCTACGACATCAAGGGCTCGTCCGGCCCGTCGCAGCAGCTCCGCGGGCTGCTCCAGCAGATCAACCTGCCGTTCAAGACCTCGAACAACTCGGCGACGACGTACAAGTCCGTGTATGCGCACCTGCTCGAGGCGGCGCCCGTGCTGGTCGATGGTGATCGCGACGCGCAGTTTCAGATGCCCGAGCACTGGGGGACCATCTCGGAACCGCAGGCCTCGCAGATCAAGGACGCGATCGTCGGCGCCGCGCAGGCTCGCTTCGCCGGCTTGGCGCTGGACCGCGAGCGCTTCGGCGAGCAGGGGGCCTCGTATGTGATCCGGACGTTCATTCGGGTCAAGCGCGACGACGGGTGTCCGCCGGAGTTGGTGTGGTCGCATCCCTCGGCCGAGTTTCGGATCGCGCCCTGGTACGACAGCAGCCCCGGGCCACGGCCGGTGATCGAGCTGCCCAACCCGCTGCGCGACGGGCTCGGCTCGATCAAGCCGAACGTGACCTTCGCGGTGCCGCCCGTGCTCTCGAACCTGCTCGGCAACAACTCCGCGGAGGATCTGCTCGGCGGCAAGGGCAAGGAGCCCAACGACTCGGGGCTGATGTGGCTGTGCAGCTTCTCGATTCCGATCATCACGATCTGCGCGTTCATCATCCTGAACATCTTGATCACCCTGTTGAACTTCGTGTTCTGGTGGCTGCCGTTCGTGAAGATCTGCATCCCGATCCCGAAGGCGAAGTGAGGACGGCATGGCATCACGACCACCCATAGGCTGGCCTCTCCTGCCCGTGCCCGACGAGGCGGGCCAGCTGCACTTTCCCAGCTCGCTGGAGGCCAGCGTCCGCCAGCGCATCCGCATCATCCTCAGCGTGCGACCCGGCGAGCTGATGTTCCACCCCGAGTTCGGGGCCGGACTCGACGCCCTCATTCACCAACCGAACACCCTGCAGCTGCGCCGCGAGATCGTCGATCGCATCAGCGAGAACCTCGCCCGCTGGGAGCCGCGGATCATCGTCGATCGCGTCGACGTCGAAGAGGTCGAGCACGCGCCGACACATCTGCGGGTCAACATCGCCTATCACCTCCGCCGGACGGGCCGCCAGCAACGCATCGGCCTGACGCTCGATACCGGGACGTAGGTCCATGCCCAACTTTCCGCCACGCCTCGACGACCGCAACTTCGACAACCTCGTTGCGGAGCTGCTCGCCCGGATCCCCGCCCACACGCCCGAGTGGACCGACCCACGTGTCGGCGATCCGGGTCGAGCGCTCATCGAGCTGTTCGCGTGGCTCGGGGACACGCTGCTCTATCGTGCCAACCTGATCCCCGAGCGGCAGCGCTTGGTGTTCTTGAAGCTGCTCGGCATGCAGCTGCGCCCGGCCGCGGCCGCACACGGGCTCGTGACCGTCGGCTTCGCGTCCGAGACCGCAGCCGAGCCGATCACGCTGCGCCTCGGTGCGCGGGTCGACGGTCCGCCGACCTTCGAGACCCGCGGCGAGCTGACCGTGCTGCCGGTCGAGGGCCGGGTGTACGCGAAGCGACGCCTGACCGACGACGAAGCCAAGGAGATGGCGGGGGTCGTCAACGATCTGATGGACCTCTACCGCGCCCTGCAGCCGGGCCAGGCTGGCGACGGGCAGCCGGTTGGTTACGTGACCGAGGAGCTGTTCGTCGGCGGTGCGCCGGCCCGGCTCGGGTTCGACCTGATCAACGGCACCACCGACAAGGCGCTGTGGATCGCGTTGCTGGCTCGGACTCCGGCGCTGGTCGGCTCGGTCAGCGCGGGCCTGGCCGCAGCCGAAGGGCAGCCGCGCCGCCTCAACCTCGGTGTGGTCCCGACCGTCGCGCCGATCGGCGCGCTCGATGAGCTGCCGTCGCGCTTGCCCCGACGGATGGTGCTCGAGGTGATGACGGCCGAGCGGCTCAACGGTCGCTACGTGTTCAGCGAGCTGGACATCGCCAGCGACACCACGATCGGCCTGACCGGCGACGGCGTGCTGACGGCCGCGCTCGCGGTCGGCAGCTTCGGCGTGCCGCTCAACGACGTCGTCGACGCTCCGTTCGCGGGCATGGGCGGCGACCTGCCGCCGCGGATCGACATCAAGGAGGACGCGGATCGGCTGGTCGGGTGGCTGCGCCTGCGGCCGGCCGAGCCGCTGACGTCGCTGTCGCTCTCGTGGGTGGGCATCAACGCGGTCGAGATCGACAACCTGCGCACGTTCACCAACGTCGTCGTCGGCGTGGGCACCGGGCGACCCGACCAGGTGCTGTCCCTGCCGGCGCGCAACGTCGACGCGACTGCGATCGCGCTCGAGGTGCTCGAGGAGGGCGGCGGCTACGTGCCGTGGCGTCGCGTCGACGACCTCGTGGTGCACGGGCGAGACGACCGCGTGTACGTGCTCGACTCCGAGGAGGGGACCGTGCGCTTCGGCGACGGCATCCGCGGGAAGCTGGTCGCGAGCGGGGCCCGAGTCCGCGTGACGACGATGAAGGCGGGCGGAGGCGTGGCCGGCAACGTGCCCGCGCGCACGCTGACGTCGATCACCGGAGAGGACCCCGACGGCGCTGCGATCACGACCGCGCTGCAGGTCACGCAGCCGCTCGCGATGCGCGGTGGCTTCGATGCCGAGAGCCTCGCGGTCGCCGAGCGGCGGATCCCCGCGACGCTGCGCCATCGCAACCGGGCGGTGACCGAGTCGGACTTTCGCTCGCTGGCTGCGAGCACGCCGGGCCTGCGAGTCGGGCGAGTGGAGGTGCTGCCGCGCTTCAAGCCGCAGGGGCGGCGCCAGAACGTGCCGGGTGTGATCTCGGTGATGGGCGTGCCCGCGTCGACGACCGCGGGTTTCCGTCCACCGGCGCCGCGGCCCGACCGTCACTTCATCGAGACCATGTACGCGCACCTCGATCCGCGCCGCATGCTGGGGACCGAGCTGTACGTGATCAGCCCCGAGTACGTGCCGCTCTCGGCGACCGTGGGCGTCGATCTGCGCGCGGGCTTTGGGGTCGAGCAGACGCTGGCTGCGGTCCGGCTCGCCTTGCGGGCGTTCTTCTGGCCGCTCGCGCCGGGTGGTCCGGCCAATCGCGGGTGGGGCCTGGGCGAGACGGTCGTCACGGCCCACGCCGAGGTCGCTGTCGCGCGCGTGCCGGGTGTCCGGGCGCTGCGAGGCGTGCGGCTGTTCGAGCGCGAGGATGGTCAGTGGCGCGAGCTCGACGACGCGAGCGGTCGCAAGCGGACGCTGCAGCCGTGGCAGCTGCCGGAGCTGCTGCACGTGATCGCGGTCGCCGGTCAGGACGCGCCGTTCGAGATCACCGAGGCACCCAACCCGTTCCTCGATGACAACGTCGAGGCGATCTCGATCCCCGTCGTCCCGGAGGTCTGCTGATGGCGGACGCGAACGGGCTGCGCTTTTGGTTGCTCGCGTCGGAGCACGACTGGACCGCGCTGCCGAGCGCGGAGGGCCAGCCGCCTCCGCACTACGACGAGCAGCGGCGCAGCTTCACGCTCGGTCGCTATGCCCGGTTCGCGTTCACCGAGTTGCCGGCCGAGGCCGCGATCCGCTGGGCGCTGGCGCGGACGGTCAGCGACGCCCACGGCACGTTCGCGTTCTTCGACTCCGTCAGCGGAGAGGTCCACGGCACCGGCTCGGCCGCGGGCACGGTCGCGATCCACACGCCGAGCGTCGCGCCCACCGACATGACGGTCGGTGGCGATGGGGTCCTGTATCTGATCGAGGGCAACGAGGTCGTGCTCGTCGATCTGCGCGATCGCTGGGACAGCGTGCGGCTGTCCGTGACCGGCTTCACGCCCTCGCGGATCGCCTCGGCTGGCGACGCGGGCGTCTGGATCCTCGATCGGACCCACCGTCGGCTCGCGCTGGTCCGCGGGCGTCCGCTGCCGCGCCGCGGCCTGCGGGTGCGTGCGCCCGACGTGTTCGATCCGCACGAGGAGAACCCTGACCCGCCGCGGATCGACGTGCTGCCGGCGGCGATCGATGCGACCGAAGATCCGATCGAGATCGCGATCTCGGACGGTGGCCGCGTCGCCGTGCTGCTGTGGCGCGGCGTCGACCAGGCAGCGGTTCGCTTCGTCGCGCCCGACGGGGCCGTGAGCGCGGCGCTGGTGCTCGGCGAGATCGAGCGGCCGTACTCGCTCGGGTGGATCGACGACGACACGCTCGCGGTGCTCGTGGTCGTGTCCAATCCGGAGGACTCGTCGCTCGCCTCGATCAGCCACGTCGTCACCTACCTCGCCGATCCCGCCGACGAAGAGCTGACTCGACCACCGCTCGGCGGTGTGTACCCGCTGCCCGGCCACGACGGGGCCCCGTTCGCGCGCACGGTGTCGTCGCCTCCACGCTACGCGGCCGCGCCTGCGCCCACGGGCGAACGGTTCGCGCCGCGCAAGCTCGTGCAGGTCTCGGCGACCTTTCGTGCGCCCGGCGGCGAGCTGCGGCTCGACGACGACGCGCCGCTCGACAGCGGACAGATCGGGTTCGTCTGGCACCGCGCCTATCTCGAGGCCGACCTGCCGGCGGCGTGTGGCGTGCGGCTGTTGGTCGGGGCCAGCGACGACTTCGGCGAGCCGCCCCAGGAATTTTTCGAGCACGTCTTTGGCGACGTCCAGGGCGAGCTCGCGGCGAAGCAGCCGCGCGCGGTCTGGTCGACGCAGGCGTCGGAGCTGCCGTTTCATCCGGGCCTGCTGCACTGTCCGATCGTCCCGCATCGCTCGGGGCTGTTCTCGGTGCTGCTGCAACGCAGCACGCGACGCGTCAGCGCGGTCTCGGGTCGCTACTTGTGGGTCCGGCTGCTGCTCGAGGGCAACGGCCAGCGGACTCCGGAGATCGCGGCGCTGCGCGTGTACGGGTCGCGCTTCTCGTACGTGCAGCGCTACCTGCCGCGGGTGTTTCACGAGCAGCTGGTCGCGCCCGAGGCCGACATGCTGCTGAGCGAGGGGCCGCGCTCGGAGGCCGACTTCCTCGAGCGCTTCCTGTGCAACTTCGAGGGCGTCCTGACCCCGCTCGAGGATCGGATCGCCAACGCGCACATGTTGACCGATCCCTCGACCGTGCCGACCGACGCGCTGGACTGGCTCGGCTCGTGGATCGGGTTCGTGTTCGATCCCGCGTACCCCAGCGAGCACCGCCGCGAGGCGCTGCGCAACGCGATGACGCTGCACCAGTGGCGTGGCAGCCATCGTGGGCTGCAGATGGCGATCGACATCCTCACCGGCGGACGCATCGTCGACGGCCAGATGGTCGGCGGCGCGGTCACGAACGGGCAGGTCGTGCTGCTCGAGGGCTGGCGGCTGCGTCGGACCTTCGCCACGTTGCTCGGGGTCGACCTCGCCGACGAGAATGATCCGCTGCTGGTCGGAGTGACGCGCAGCGGAAACTCGCGGGTCGGCGACAGCTTGATCCTCGCGCAGGAGCATCGCGCCGAGTTCCTCGCGTTGCTGCGCCGAACCATGCCCGGCGACGGGCCGCCGGCCGGCGCCGGGATCGACGAGTGGATCACTTGGTACATCGAGGAGTTGGTCGACCAGTTCGCGGTCCGACCGTTCTTCGACGAGCTCGCGTATCGCCTGGTGGTGCTCGTGCACGAGGATCTCGACGGCGAGCTGGTGGCGCTGATCGAGCGCGTCGCCGAGCTCGAGGCGCCCGTGCACCTCGTGACCGAGGTCGCCAAGGCCACCTATCCATTCATGGTCGGCCTGGCGTCGTTGGTCGGAGTCGACACCTATCTACGCGCGCCAGCCCCCAAACCCAAGATCACGGTCGAGCAATCGCGACTGGGCGCGGGCTTCTTGTCGCGCCCCGCCGCCCTCGACCCGCGCCTCGAAGGAGGACCCTGATGAGCAACCGTACCGACCGTTTGGCCCGTCCCGATCTCGACTGGCGGGACCGCCTCAACTACGTGCAGGGGATGCTGCTCGACGCCAACAGCTTCGGCGACGAGCAGCTCTATCACCGCGCCCGCTTGGCGCGAGCGCTCGCGTACCTGTTCGGCACCGGTACGGTGGCTGGCCTCGAGGTCAGCTATCAAAACGGCGATGGCCAGGACGAGATCGAGGTGTCGCCGGGCTTGGCGATCGATCCGCTCGGTCGGCTCATCGAGGTGCCGCGGCGCTGGTGCGTGGAGATCGGGCCGTGGTTCGCGGCCCAGCGCGACGCCGATCTGTCGCGCGGCTGGCTGATCGAGGCGCCCGATCCCGCGATGCTGGTGGCCGACGTGTTCGTGCGCTTCGTCGAGTGCGGCCGTCGCTTGGCGCCCGCGTTCGCGTCGGGTCCCTACGACGCCCTCGACGCGGTCGCGCCGTCGCGGCTGCGCGACGGCTTCGAGCTGGCGCTGGTGATCCGCACCGAGACCGAGCTGCGTCGGGCGGCCATCACCGCTGGCGACCCGCCGCCGCTGCCCGAGATCCCGGCGCCCGACGCCAACGCGCGCGCGCAGGAGCTGCTCGAGATGACGCCCGCCGATCGGCTCGCGGCGATGCGGACCGACGTGCTCAGTGCCTGGCGCGAGGGCACCGAGTTCTGGGAGAACGGTCGGCCGCCGCGGCTGCCCGAGCACCTGCCCGCGAGCGTGACCTTCAACGAGGACGACCCGCTGGAGGTCGGCCGCGACACCACGTCGGTGCTGCTCGGTCGCGTGCGGATCCCGGTCGACGCACCGCTGGGGACCAACCCGCCCGCGCGGACCGAGGGCGCGACCCCGACCGTCGACAACGAGCTGCGCCGCTTCATCTACTCCGTGGGGATCCTGACTCGCATCGACGCCGCGGGAGGTAGCTGAGATGGCCGACGATCTCGACACCTACAACCCGGTGCGTGGACCGGCGCGCGAGCTCATCGACGCCCAGGAGCTCGCCGACGCTGAAGACCGCGCGGCGGTGATCCTCGATCGCCGTCGCAGGCGTGCGCGCTACCGCGAGGATCACTTCCTCACCGCCCGCGATCTGACCCGCGGCCAGCAGTACACGCTGCTGCGTCAGGCCGACCTCGCGCAGCTGAGCGGCGGCGGCATCGTGCACGGCCTCGAGCTCCACACCGACGCCAAGGGCACCCAGCTGCGCATCGATCCGGGCCTCGGCATCGCGCGCACGGGCGAGTCGATGGCGCTGCGCGAGGGCGCCCAGCTGACGGTCGCCAAGCTGCGCGTGGTCGAGCCGGAGAGCCGCCCGACGCGGCTCGTCGCCGAGGATGCCTCGACCGGGCCCGGCACCGGCATGTACCTGCTCGTGGCTCATCCGGTCGAGTACTCGCGCAACGCGGTCGCGACGTTCCCCAATGCCAGCGTGGCCAAGATCGTCCACGCCGACACCGAGATCGTCGAGGGCACGTGGTTCACGCTGATGCCGGTGCCGAGCCCCGGCAAGAACGACGTGCTCGTGTGGGGTCGGGCCCGGCTCGCGCGCGAGGTCTTCGTCGGCGGCTTCGATCCGACGCTCGCCACCGACGGGCTCGCGATCGCAGTCGTGGGGATCGTCAACGGTCGCGTGCAGTGGGTCGATCAGGCGCTCACGGGCCGCAGCGTCGGCGCGGACGCGGTGGTCGGCTTTGGCCTGCAGTCGCGCAAGGGCCGACTCGCATACCAGGCCCAGTACGCGCGCCACCTCGGCGAGGAGCTCGAGCGCCGACGCAACGCGGGGCTGCCCGACGGGCTGCCTGCGGTCGAGGCCTTCGCAGCGCTGCCGCCGGTCGGACCGCTCCCGCGCGGCGCCGTCGAGGTCACCGCCACCGAGGTCCGGCAGTCGTTCTTCCCCCGCGAGATCTACGTCGAGATGGCGATCATGCCCGAGGACGAGCTGCCGGCGTTGCTGTCCGAGGGGCTGATCGGCGCGCCGATCGATCTCGAGGCGGGCAGCGAGGCGCTCGAGGGTGTGCCCGTGCTGATCGTCGTGCCGGTCCCGCGGATGGGCTTCGATCAACAGACGCCACGCATGGAGGGCGTCTACCGGTCGCCCGCGATCGCGACGACCGGACGCCAGGTCGTGAAGGCGCGGCCGATCGACGCGCTGCTGGTGCTGCGCCGCAAGAACGAGCCCGAGGTCTGGTCCGATCCTTCGCCGCTCGATCTCGAGGCGTGGCGCAAGGCGGTCGAGTCGGCCTCGCAGCTCTGGTACGTGCGGCGCTCGCAGTTTGCGACCACCTCGGTCGTGGTTCCGCGCAGCGCACCGACCAACGATGATGTGCTGCCGATCGAAGCGATCAGCGCCGAGTCCAGCGATCGGCTCGAGGAAGCCGGCGAGGTCGATCGCTTCAACCACCTGTTTGGCGGGACCTCGAAGCTCGCGCTGGTGGCGATGGACAAGCTGCTGTCGAACCCGATCTTCGACGGCGGCGACAGCCCCTCGGACGCGTTCGCGCCGGCGACCGAGACCAGCATCTTCATCTCGGCGATGATGGGCGAGCTGGCCTATCTCTCGCGGCGTCTCCGGCCGCCGAGCGTGATCGAGCTGATCGACCAGGTGCCGACCTCGCCGGTGTTCGCCGAGCTCGCGGTCGGCAATCGCCTGCGCCTTCGGCCGATCGAGCTCGGCGACGTCGAACGCGTCGCGCAGCGGTTCACGGCGGGCTTCATCGAGTCGTTGCGCGGGCCCACGTTCCGCAGCCCGGTCCTGCGTAGCGTGCTCGCGACGTCGGCGGTGGTGCCCGAGCTCGCGCTGTGGGTGACCAATCCGGAAGGGATGAAGGGAGCGGTGAACCACATCGCCTCGCTCGCCGAGTCGGCTGACATCGCAAAGCTGCGATCGATCGCGAGCAACGTGAGCATGCCGTCGATCGGCCAACCTGTGGATCCGCCGGGGCCCGAGGACACGCCGGTCGAGGAGGCGCTCTCGTACAAGATGCTCGACAAGATCGGCGAGGTCGCGGCGCTGCGGGCGATCTGGAAGCCGAGCGATCCGACCTTCCGCACGCGGCTGGACAAGCTGCTCGCCACTTCGAAGCACGGCGACGCGCCGCTGTTCGCCGCCGCGACGCTGATGCCGATCGTCACGATCGGCTACGAGCTCGAGTCCAAGACCGACGAGCAGGTGGTAGCGATCCTCGACCAGCTGGTCAGCGACGGCGAGTTCGAGGCGCCCAACGGCAGCAAGGGCAAGGTGCTCGGCCTCGAGCAGCACGGTCCACGCGACGCCGTGCTGAAGACGGCCTCGAAGGTATCGGCCGAGGCGGTGACCGAGGCCCAGGCGCGCTTGAGCAAGTGGGAGCTCGGCGAGCCGAGCAAGAAAGAGCTCGAGCTCTCGGGCGGCACGAAGCTCGAGGCGGTGGCCAGCAAGCTCGTGGCCGCGGTCAAGAAGCTCGAGGTCCCGAAGCGCCCGCAACACTCGGAGCTCTACCGTCTGCTCGCGCTGGCCTCCGGCGGCTTCGAGCACATCACCAACATCGCCAGCGCGACCGAGGCCCAGATGGAGGCGTTCCAGAAGGCCGCGCTCGAGGCTCTGAAGGCGCGCTCGGTCACCAAGATGCGCAAGGCCGCGAGCGCGTTGCTGTCGAAGTCCTGACCGCCACGAGGAGGAGACGCTATGGAAGACCTGGAGAGCTTCGAGCCAACGGATGCGGATACCCGCGTCGAGATGGATCAGCAGGCGGTGCTGCAGGCGGTCAAGGCCGGGGTCCTCGACGTCGACGAGAAGCGAGCGCGGGCCCGCTACAGCGACGGGCAGGTGCTCGGGGCCGACGGCTTTCGCCGTGACCACGCGCTGTTCGGTCGACGTCAGCGCGATCTGGGCCGCATCGTCGAGCGCGGCGTGGTCGAAGGCCTGCACCTGCGCCAGGCCTTCTTGCTCGACGGCGACGGGCTCGAGACCGACGAGCTCGATCCCACGCGCTTCGTGATCGAGCCCGGCCACGGGGTCACGCGGGCAGGGCAGACGATCGTCGTGCGCGAGCAGGTCGAGGTCGACCTCACCCAGCTGCCGATCTTCCAGCAGCTCGACGCGGTGTTCGGGCTCGACCGACGGCCGCGGCCGCCAGCTCGCACACAGAGCGGCGTGTTTGCGGTCGCGCTGCGACCGGTCGAGTTCACGGCCAATCCGATCGCGCCCTATCCGACGCAGATCACCGGGGAGCGGCGGCTCGAGGACGGCGACGTGATCGAGGCCAGCCTGCTGACGCTGGTGCCGTTGCAGTCCGAGTCGAGCCTCGATGGTGTCGACGCCGGACCGGCCGCGCTCGCGCGCCGGGTGTTCGCGACCGGGCTCGATCCGCTGCCGATCGACGACGCGCTGCCGATCGCCGTGCTCGCGCTCGAGCGCGGACAGATCGCCTGGCTCGACGTCGAGGTCGCGCGGCGCGAGGCGACCGCGGATCCGGGCCACGGCTTCGGGATCGGCCATCGCTCCGAGCTCGACGCCCACATGCGGCACTTCGAGCAGCGCATGAATGCAATCCTCGAGCGTCGCGTGGCGGACGGGCTCGGCACCCGGTTCGCGGCCAGCGACTACTTCGAGGTGCTGCCGCCCGCGGGCGAGATTCCGGCCGCAGCCGTGTCGGTCAACGGCGATCGGCTCGTGCAGTGGTTCTTCCCGGCCGACGTCGACGCCGACCTCGTGCTGATCCCCGAGGACGAGCTGCCGGAGCTGATCGAGGAGGCGATGTCTCTGGGCCCCTACGATCTCTCGCAAGGGGCGAAGATCGCCGAGGCCTCACCGATGATGATCGCGATCGCGATCCCGCGCGAAGACTTCGCCACGACCGCCCAGGCGATGGGCGGCGTGCTGCGGCAGCCGATCGGTCCGCGGCTTGGCTCGTTCGCGCGGCGGCGTCCGATCGACGCGCTGCTGCGACGCTTCCAGCGACCCGCGTCGCTGCTCGCCGGACCGACCGTGCCCACGCTCGTGCCCTGGGAGAGCGCGCTGGCGGGCGCGTCGTCGCTGTTCTATCTGCGCCAGCGTCGTCGCGCGCGGACATCCTTTGCGCTCGCGCGCTACGGTCCGATCCCGATCGAGCAGCGACCCTCGGGCACGCTCTCGATCCTGATCCGCGATCGCATCGACGCCGCCGGCGAGCTCGCGCGCTTCGATCAGCTGCTCGCCGAGGCGGGAGCCGAGGCGCTCGAGCGCCTCGAGGCGCTGTTCAGCCTGGCCCTGTTCGCGGACCCGCTGTTCGTCAACGGCGTCATGGCCGAGCTGTCCAGCCGCACGCGTCGACGACTGCTCGAGCCTGGCATGGTGACGGCGGGCGGCGCCTCGATCTCGATCGCCGGAGTCCCCGCGGGCGCGCCCGCGCCGTTGCGGGTTCGACCGCTGACCTTCGAGGAGGTCGACGCGATCGCCCAGCGCTACGAGAGCCCGAGCGAGCTCGGCGACGGCATGGCGCTGCTCGTCGCGTTCGAGCCGGAGCTCACCACGCTCGAGAGCCGCCTCGTGATCGCACAGTCGCTGCGTCTGCCCGAGCTCGATCGGCGGATCCGCGAGACGCCGGTCGAGGGCCACGAAGCGCTGGCCGCCAAGCTGCTCACGCTGGCGCAGACCAACGACGTCAACGGGATCCGCGATCTCGTCGGATACATCCGCGCCGAGCCGCCGCCGCTCGAGGTGCCCCGCGACGGCGACGGGCTGCCCTCGACCGGGTTCGAGCACGCCAACGCGATGGGGCAGGGGGCCCTGTTCGCGCTGCTGTGGAACGAGGGCGACGAGCCCGTCCGCGAGGCGCTCGACAAGATGCTCGAGCACCCGGCGGCCCGTCAGCAGCTGGTCGCGACCGTGCTGATGATGAGGCTGCTGCGCTTGGCGTGGAGCGTCAATCTGGAGGGGCCGCAGGACGTGTGGCTGCTGCTCGAGCACCTGTACCGGTGGCCGTTCACGCCCGAGACCAA
This sequence comes from Enhygromyxa sp., assembly GCA_035538075.1. Classification (GTDB taxonomy): domain Bacteria; phylum Myxococcota_A; class Polyangia; order Nannocystales; family Nannocystaceae; genus Plesiocystis. The sequence goes on along the minus strand of DATLLB010000894.1, from coordinate 5,798 downwards.
GTTCCGACTGCCCACGCTCAGCGCGAAGCCAGTATGGCTCGAGGCCTCGAACCCGCAGCTGATCGTGCACCTGCAGCTCATGTCGACGGCCGGCAACCAGCTGACTCAGGGCATGCCACCGGGTCTCGATCTCTCGCAGGCCACCGCGCTGCTCGAGGCGCAGGGCTTCCCGCCCGACGGCCTCGAGGCGGTGGACGCCTACCGCATCATCGGCTGCGCGCTCAATGATCTCTCGCCCGCGTCGACGACCGGCGGGATCGAGCACTTCTTCGCGGCCGAGTTTCCCGCCTACGTGGCGGCGCTGTCCGAGGCGGTGCTCGCCGCGGACGTCGAGGCGATCAAGGCCGTCAACAAAGAGTGGTCCGACAAGCTGTAGGTGTGAACGATGACTTCGATTACCAAGACAGTCACGGATCCGGCGCTGGGCGAGCGAGCGCTCGCGGTGCATCCCCCGATCACGCCCGGCGGCGACACGGCGGACTTCGACGCGCAGGGCTGGGGCCGTCGGACGCGTTACGTGGCCGGACGCTCGGTCACCGACCGCGCGCTGCAGACCGATCAGCGTCACGTCGAAGGGCACATCCCGACCGCGGGCCAGCGGCTCGCGCCCGGCGTGGTCGTGGGTCTGGAGGTGACGATCGAAGGCACGCGCGCCGAGCCGATCCTGCACATCGCCCCGGGGATCGGCGTGTGCCTGAGCGGCGAGGACGTCCGCGTGATGCATCCGGTCGAGATCCCGGCCGGGGTCTTGTGGGTCACGAGCGAGACCGACGACGAGCCGCAGCGGCTCGCCGATCTGCTCACCAGCAACCTCGCCACAGCGCGCGCGCTGATCGTCCAGCTGCGCCCGGTGGTGGTCGAGCGCACCGGCGTCGACGATGCCGATGACCCTTGCGAGGTCGACCCCGACTCGATCGCGTTCACCGACGAGCAGCTGATCGACGGCTGTCGCGTGCGTCTGTACGCGCTGGATCTCGAGCCGGGTATCGCGAGCGCCACGTTCCGCAACCAGGTCGCGCACGCGGTCTTCCAGCTCGAGGCGCAGCTGGGCATCGAGCAGCTCCCGTGGCAAGGCGGCGGGCTTCCGATCGCGCTGCTCGGGTTTCCGCCCGGGGCCGCGGCCGCGCCCTTCGTCGACATCCACGCCGCCGCGCGCAGGGGCGGTCAAGCCAACCCGCGCCAGCCTCGGGTGCAGTCGACCGGCACGCATGCGCTGTGGCAGGCGAGGTTCGAGCAGTTCATCGCGCAGATCGCCGACAGCGACATCGAGCAGCTGACGCTCAACGGGCTCGGCACGCAATTTCGCTGGCTGCCGCCGGTCGGGATGCTGCCGCCGGGCACCATCGAAGTCCGCGGTGATATCGGCGAGCCCGACTTCCCGCTCCCGGCTCCGACCATCTTTCCCGAGGAGTTCGTGCTCGAGGCGGTGCCGATCGAGATCGAGGCGCTCGACGACTACCTGCGCGCGAGCGTGTCGCTGGCCCCGTTCGACACGCTCCACCAGGAGCAGGTCCAGGTGCTCGTGCCGGTTCCGCAGCGCCACTTCGATCCCGATCTGCTGATCGTGGAGGACGAGACGCCCGACGAATTTCGCGACGCGATCGAGCGCTTCCTGCTGGTGCTCAATCATCGCCTCGGTCGGCGCTTCTTCGTGCGCGCGGCCGAGCGCCACGTCGAGCGGGCCTTGCATGGACGCGACCTGGTCGCGCCCGCCGAGCCGACCGCGGTGGTTGGCGAGGTTGAGGCGTTCTTCCCTGTCGATCAGGTGCTGGTCGACGCCGGCCTGCCGGTGCCGCCGGTGGAGACGATCATCGGCGCCGAGGTGACGCCGCGGCTCAACACCCTGATCACGCAGATGTACAACGCGGTCGGCGGCCCGGCGAACGACAGCCCGGTCAACCCGTTGTCGGCGGTGCTGCGAGCGGCCGCGCGATACCACGGCGTCGAGCCACCGAAGCCCGACGCGCTCCAGCAGAACACGCCCGACGAGCTCGTCAGCTTCTTCATCGCGTACCGCTTCGGCGGGCGCGGGCTGGTCGGCTTCACCAACTTCTGCGTGCGCCAGCTGGTGCTGGCCAGCGAGCGCATCACGTTGGCGTTCGAGCGCATGCAGGCCGAGCTGCACCGCATCCGCCAGTACATCTCCGGCGCGCAGGTGGCCGACCAGCTCGCGGCCTCACCGATCATCTCGGCCGTCGCGGTCCGCGATCGCAGCGCTCAGCGGCCGCTGCAGCTGACCGCGTTCGCGGCCGCGCTGCGCGACAACGACGAGCCGGTGGTCGAGGGCGAGGAGAAGCTCATCGCGACCGTGCCCACCCAGGGCATCGCGACCGGCGGTCGTGCGATCGCCAGCTCGGTGCTCTTCAACCGCAACCTGCTGCAGCGGCTCGACAGCAGCCCGCCCTCGTTCGACGCGTCGGCCAACGCCGACCGAGCCACGCGCGAGGCGTTGCGCACGATCCTCCACATCCACGACGACCTCGGCCTGTCGTTGGACGGCATCGTGTTCCCCGAGCGGCTGTTCAACCGTGCCAACACCGAGCCGCCGCTGCAGCCCGGCGATCTCGTGACCATCGATGTGGTGCGCACCGAGATCAAGCGCTGGCTGAACAACGGGACCTGGGCGCACGAGTTCGACGAGGGCGGCGATCAGTACGTCACCGAGGCCGACTTCTTCGGCAACGCGGTCCGCCGGCTCGAGGAGATGGTCGCGGTGCTGCGGATCGCCGAGGCCCGGCTGACCGCGTTCGAGGCGGCCGTCGATCTGATGCGCGACGAGATCGACGCGCTGCGGACGATCGAGAAGGCGATCACCGGCCGACTCGCGGAGCTGCAGGACGAGATCGAGGAGCTGCGCCACGACGTACGGGTCGCGCGAGCGCTCGAGCGCGAGGAGATGGCCCGCGCGGTTCGTGTCAATCAGCTGCGCGCGCAGGTGATCGCCGAGCACGTGCCGTTCCTGGTGTTCCGACGCCCGCGCTCGGTCGAGGCCGTGCGCGTGCCACCGTCGGTGCCGCTCGCGACCGCCGCGGATCCGGACATCGTGCCCGACTGCCTCGACGAGCAGCTGGTCCCGCCCGAGCAGCTGACGGCGATGCTCGACTTGATCCGCGAGCTGCCGGTCAACCGCCTGAAGATCGGTCCCGGCGTGGTCCAGCAGTTCGATCGTTTTCCGCAGCTGCTCGCGCTCGCCGACTTCGTGCGGCACTCGGCCGTGACCGCGCCGCCGGTGTTCTACGATCCCTTCGCCGGCGAGCTGTTCGCGGACAAGACCGGCGTGGCCCTGCGCGCGCGCTACTCGGCGCACCGCGAGGTCAACAACCGGCTGCGCGCCGCTCGTGGCCAGCGGATCGAGACCACCGCCTACCGCTCGCACTCGTGGAGCCGCCTGCAGGCGTTCCTGCAGGACACCGCGACGATCGGCGACGTCCTCAACGCGCCGCGCGGCGATCTGCGGCGCATCCAGCCGCTCGCCAAGGAGCTCGACAACCTCTCGCGCGTCGCGGCCTGCCTGTACGAGCAGTTCAAGGCGGTCGCGCCGTTGGTGCGGCTCGCGTGGGTGCGGCAGGTCAGCGAGGAGGACGACGTCGTCGTCCGGCTCGATGATCTCTCGGTCCTGCCGAGCTGGGAGCTGGTCGATCGCATCCACCGTCGCGATCTCCAGTCGCTGATCGACTGGCTGTTCAGTCGCTTCAACCCCGAGCACGGCGACGGCATCGCGTACGTCAGCGATCTGGTCCGGGTCGCCCTGCTGCTCAGCGGTCACGCGCCGGTCCAGCGGGTGCTCGACGCGGTCGTGGTCGCGCCCCGGCCGGTGTCGCTGGGCGGCATCGTGCGCTTGCAGATCGATCCGGCGCGGGTCCGGGTCGGCATGCACGTCGAGCTGTTCTCCGACGCCACGCGCAAGTTCACCGTCGGCGCCGGGATCGTCGACGACCTCGCCGACGGGGTCGTGGCGGTCAAGCTGGTCTCGACCGCCGAGGGCACGGTGCGACCGACTCACGCGCTGGTCAGCGACCCTGCGACCGGACCGACGGTGAAGCTCGCGGGCGGCCTCCAGCAGTCGATCGGATTCGCGAGCAAGCTGTCGTGATCGTCGATCGCCGCCGGATTGATCGCCTGTCGCTGCGGGTCGGTCGGGCCGCCGACGCCTCGCGTGCCGCGGACACGATCCGTCAGGCGCTGCGCGTCGCGGCGATGCCCGGCGACGGCCACCCCGGGCAGCTGTTCATCCGGCGGCTCGACCTCGGCACGATCCGTCTCGCCGACGGGCCGAATCCGATCGCGCGCTGGATGACGACGTACCTTCGCACGCTGCGGGTGAGCGCGGTGCCGATCGCCGACGCTCGGTCGCCGAGCGCCGACGTCGTGATCGCTCGTGATCCGATCGAGCCGCTCGTGGTCGCGCTGGCCCACGCCGCCGCGGGTCGCCGCTTGACGGCGTGGTACTGGCCACGCGTGCACGCGCAGCTGACCGATCGGCGGACGCCGAGCGAGATCGCGGCGATCGTGTGGTCGCTGCTCGCGACCCGGCGCGATGCGATCGCCACCGCTCCGGCCGTCGTGCGGACCGTCCTCGAGGGGGAGCGCGCGGCCGAGGTGCTCGCGGCGATCGATCCGATCGTCGGCGCGCAGCTGGCCCGTGCGATCGAGGTGACGCCGATGCCCGCCGCGGTCGCGGCTGCGATCGTCGAGACGATCGTGCCGCCGCGCTGGCATCGGGCGATGCGCGAGGTGATCGGCAAGTGGGCAGGGGACGTGCGCACGGCGTGGCTGGTGATCGCGGCCGTGAGGGCTGCCCATCCGAGGATCTCGAGCGCTCGCGTGGCTGCGATCGCGCGCGGGGTGATCGCGATGCCGAGGCGCGAGCCGGGCGAGCCGCCGCAGGTGGCACTGCCGATTGCGGAGCCGTCGCCCGCGAGGCCCGACGCCGAGCTCATTGCTGCGAGTCGCGATGCTCCGCGCCAACCACCGGAGTCCGGCGACGAGCCGATCCCACAGCGCGCCGCTGCAGCGATCGCGCCCGCGCAAGCCGTGGCCCGCGAGTCTGCGGCCGCCGAGTCATCCACGCCCGGCCGACCGATCGCAGCCCCCGAAGCGACACCGCGCGAGCCAGCGCAGCCGCTCGAACCAGAGCGAGACGCCCAGCCCCGCTGGACGCTGCTCGAGCGCCCGCAGCCGACCCACTACGGCGGCCTGTATTTCGTGCTGCGCCCGCTCGCGCGGCTCGGCTTTGATGCGTTCCTCGCCGAGCATCCCGAGCTCGACGAGCTCGACTTGGGCGTCCGCCTGCTCGCTCACATCGCCGACGCGCAGGGCATCGCCGCCGACGATCCGATCCGCATCGCGCTGGACCTCCCGCCGCTCGACGCTCCGGGCCTCGATCCACTCCACGACGCCATCGAAGTCTGGTGCGCGGCTGTGGCCGCATGGTTGGATCGCCACGCCGAGCTCGACCTCACCACAGTCGTCCGCCGCGACGCCGCAGTGCTGTGCTCGCGCACTCACCTGGACGTGATCTTCGACATGGAATCGAGTGACGTTCGCATCCGCAAGGTCGCCCTCGACATCGATCCGGGCTGGGTGCCATGGCTCGGGCGCGTCGTGCAGTTCCACTACGTGTACGGGGGAATGCTCGATGCCTGACTTCGGCCCGCGGTCTCGCAGCTCGCTGCCCACCATCACTCATGTCGCGCTCGCGTCGCTCGGGGTGTCGATTCGGGGCGAGCGCTCGCCCGAGTTCGCGCCGCTGCTCGAGCTCGGCAAGCTCGTCGGCGAGCGAGCGCGGGAGGAGCTGC
>DATLLB010000893.1:0-2833 GCA_035538075.1 Enhygromyxa sp. | reverse complement strand
GCGGCCGTCGACGTCCCACACGTGCTCGTGCAGCACCTTGATGGCGATCCGGCGATCGAGGATCTCGTCGTAGGCCGCGTACACGACCCCCATGCCGCCGGCGCCGAGCCGACGCAGCAGCGGATAGCGGCCGATCGAGCGGGGCTCGTCGAGCGGCTCGCCGGCCATGATGCCGCCGCGCTCGGACTCGAGCTCGACCACCGTGGCCTCGTCGTCCTGCTTGGCGGTCTCGCGTGCCCGCGCGGCCGCGACCCGCTCGAGAAACCGTGCACGCAGAGCGGCCGCCTCGGCTTGGAGATCTTCACCAGCCGCTGCGGCCTCTTCGGCGAGCTCGCGATCGTCGGCTTGCAGCACGCCCGACACGACCGCGTCGACCAGCTGTTCGCCGCGACCTTCCATCACGCGAGGCTCCCGAGCATCAATGAGGGAGCACTCGCAGGGCGGCGCGTCGAATCCTGCGGACGATGGTCTCGAGCTGGGTCTGCGTGATGTCCAGCTGCGCGCGGATCGTGGCGCCATCGCAGCCCAGCTCCATCGCATCCAGCACCTGCAGCGCCTCGCCGTCGCTCCGCTCGCCGAAGTGGGCGCGCAGCCGTCGGATCTGCTCCTCGGCCGAGAGCGAGCTCTCGGGGTTCTCGGGCGCGATCAAGTCCATGCTCGACGTCAACCCGACCGTGTCGAGGCCACGGCGCGAAGCCTCGTGACTGGCGATGCTGCGCATCACACCGATGAGGTGCCCGACGAACTCCACCGCGGCTCGGTTCCAGCGACGTCGATCGTCCAGCGTTCGCTCGAGCGCCTCGAACAGCAGCTCCTCGCCGTCCATCGTCGGCACCTTCCACGCGAGGATCCGTGCGACCTGCCGCAGCCGGTACCAGTCGGCGTCGCTGAGGCTCTCGATCGCGCGCTCGATGACGGATCCACATGGCGAGTCGGGGGGCTGAGGCATCGGTCACCAGCGACCGACTCAGGTTAATGCCGACCGTGCGGATGGTTCGGACATGAGTTGTTGAAAAAGGCGCCAGCGGTGCCTGGAGCTACAATTGGCGTCCCCACGCTGCATGGCATCGCGTGTCGCGCTGGCAGCGCTGCCGTGGCTGCGCGAATTCGCGGTCGCGTCAGAGCAGCGAATACGGATCGACGTCGGCGCGCGCGGTGGTGACGGAGCGACCCCGCCCCTGCTGGCCGAGCTCGCGACGAAGGTGCCGCAAGATCCAGCGCAGCCCTCCGCGAGCGCTCGCGCGGATCAACATCTGCATTCGAATGCGTCGGTTGATGCGCTCGATCGGCGAGTCGACGGGGCCGAGCACCTGCAGCTCGGTCTGGCCGCCCGCCATCACGCGAGCGCCCAGCTCGCGAGCGAGCGCGCCGAGCTGCTCGGCGCGAGCGAGCACGGCCGACTTGTCCTCGCCGCTGATGCGAATGAGCGCGAGGTAGCCGATCGGCGGGTTGCCGGTCTTGGCTCGCGCGGCCAGCTCTTGCTCGGCGAAGCCCTCGAAGTCGTGCGTGCGCGCGTAGTGGATCGCGGGGTGCTCGGGCGCCCAGGTCTGGATCACCACGCGACCGGGTCGCTCGCCGCGACCAGCTCGACCGGCGACCTGTGTGAGCAGCTGGAACACGCGCTCGGTCGCGCGAAAGTCCGGCAGCGCGAGGCCTTGATCGGCACGCAGCACGCCGACCAGCGTCACGCCCGGGAAGTCGTGACCCTTCGACAGCATCTGCGTGCCGATCAGCACGTCGGCTTCGTGCGCGCGAAACTTGGCGAGCAGCTCGAGCAGCGCCTTGCCGCGCGAGGTGTCGCGATCGAGCCGCGCGACGCGAACTCCGGGGAGGTCGGCCGAGATCGCGATCTCGACCCGCTCGGTTCCAGCCGCGCCGTGCTCGAGCTCGCTGCTGCCACACTTGCGGCACTGCTTGGGCGCACCCTCGATGTGCCCGCACAGGTGACACATCAGGCGGTTGCGCGCGAGGTGGTAGGTCATCGACGGCGACGAGCAGTCGGGGCACTGCTGAAACGAGCCGCAGGTGCTGCACGCGAGCGCGGTCGTGTAGCCGCGGCGATTGAGGAACAAGATGGCCTGCTCGCCGGCCGCGACGGTCTCGACCAGGCGCTGGCGCAGCTTGGCGCTGAGCAGCGTCTGCGGGTTGGGCAGGTGCTCCTTCAAGTTGACGATCTCGACCTCGGGCAGCGGTCGCGGAGTCGGGCGAGTGGTCAGCGTGGCGAGCCCGAGTCGGCCCTCGCGGACGCCATGCCAGCTCTCGAGCGAGGGCGTGGCCGAGCCGAGCACGACCAGCGCGTCGAGCTTGCGCGCGCGCACGAGCGCGACGTCGCGGGCGTTGTAGCGCACGCCTTCGTCCTGCTTGAACGAGGCGTCGTGCTCCTCGTCGACGACGATCACCTTCAGGTTGGGCACCGGCGCGAACACGGCCGAGCGCGCTCCGATCACGATCGGCCGGTGACCCGCACGGATGTGGGCGCCAGCGTCGAGGCGCTGCTGCGGAGTCAGGGCGCTGTGCAGCACCGCGACCTCGTCGCCGAAGCGCGCCCGAAAGCGATCGGCCAGCTGCGGGGTCAGGGCGATCTCGGGCACCAGCACGATCGCCCCGCCGCCGGCCTTGCGAACCTCGGCGATCAGCCGCAGGTAGACCTCGGTCTTGCCGCTGCCGGTGATGCCGTGCAGGAGCCAGGGCCGGGGTGCGGGCCGCGCCGCGGCAACCGCACCACCGGCAGCGGCAGCTGCATCTCCCGATAGGCCTCCGGACGCGGGCCCGGAACCGGCAGTCGCCGCCGCCTCGCGCAGCAACTCGTCAAGCAGCGCCTGCTGCTCCGGCG
>DATLLB010000892.1:0-13123 GCA_035538075.1 Enhygromyxa sp. | reverse complement strand
GCCAAGAATATCATCATCGCGACCGGATCGTCGGTGACCCCGCTTCCGGGCGTCGACGTCGATAATGACAAGCAGGTCATTGTCGATTCGACCGGCGCGCTCGAACTTGCGAAGGTTCCGGGTCACATGGTCGTCATCGGTGGCGGCGTGATCGGGCTCGAGCTCGGGCAGGCGCTCACGCAGCTGGGCGTCGAGACCACGATCCTGAGCGTCGGCACACGCATGCCGCTGCTGCTGAGCGACGTGATGCAGGCCGAGGCCCACGCGCTGTTCGAGCAGCGCCTCGATCTGCAGCTCGGCGTTCGCGAGCTCGCGTCCAGCTCGCTCGGCGACGGCGTGCGCCTGAGCTGGGTGCAGCGCGACGGTCAACCACGCGAGGCCACGTTCGAGTACGTGCTGGCCGCGACCGGCCGCCCGCCTCAGCTGGCCCGGCTCGAGCTGCAGCACGCCGGCGTCGAGATCGACGATCACGGCGGACCGCGGCACTACGACGACCGCACCATGCAGATCGCCGACAAGCCGATCTTCCTGGCCGGCGACATCAGCAGCGATCGCCCGGTCCTGCACGAGGCCACGTCGGAGGGTCGCATCGCGGGCATCAACGCCGCCCGCTACCCCGACGTGCGCGCGCACGTCCGCCACGTCCCGCTCGGCATCATGTTCACGAACCCCAACGCCGCGCTCGTCGGCGCGTGCCCAGGGCCCGCGGGCGAGGGTGAGCAGTGGGAGGTCGGCGAGCTCGACTTTCGCAAGCAAGGCCGCGCGCGGGTGATGGCCGAGGACCACGGCCGCGTGCGCATCTACGCGAAGCGATCGTGCGGAGAGATCCTCGGCGCCGAGCTGATCGGCCCTCGCGTCGAGCACCTCGCCCACCTGCTGGCGTGGGCGATCGAGCGCCGGGTGACCGTGCCCGAGGCGCTGGCGATGCCCTACTACCACCCGGTCGTGGAAGAAGGCCTGCGCACGGCCCTGCAGCAGCTCGGGCGCAAGCTCAAGATGGCCCCGAAGCCGCGCGCGCTCGACTGCGGCCCGGGGACCTGAGCGCTACGACGACTTCACCTTCAGCGTGGTCAGCTCGGTCATCTGAATGCCCGCGATCAATTGATTCTGGATGTTCTGCATGCACTCGTTGATCGCCTCGACCATCGGCCCGGTCAGTTGGTCGACGACCACCCGCGGCGGACGCTGCCCGGCCGGCGTGGCGATGAGGTCCGCGATCGCGTCCGCGATCAGCTGCGTGCTCGGACCGGTGCCCTCGGGCGCGTCCACCATCGGCGCCCAGAATGCCTTCGCGACCTCGGCCAGCGGCCCGTAGCTGCGCAGGGTCTCCTGATCCTCCGCCTGCAGAGCCTTCTTGGCGAAGTCGGTGAGGAACGCACCCGGCTGCACGATGACCACGTCGACGCCGCTGCTGGCGAGCTCGAGCCGGTAGGTCTCGCACAGCGCCTCGACGGCGAACTTGGTGCCGACATAGGGGCCGACGAAGGGCAGCACCAAGCGACCACTCATGCTGGAGATCTGCACGATCAGGCCGCTCCCACGCGCGCGCATGTGCGGGAGCACGGCCCGGTTGATCCGCTGCATGCCGAACACGTTGACGTCGAAGACACGCTGGAACTGCGCCGGAGTGTAGGCCTCGAGCTGATACATGGTGCCGAGCGCCGCGTTGTTGATGACCACATCGATCGGCCCTTGCTCGAACGCTCGCGCGAACGCCCGCTCGACCGACTCGTCGGAGGTCACGTCGAGCTCGAGCACGGTCAGGCGGCCGGGCGCCGACGCGGTCGCGTCCCGCAGCGCAGCGGCCGGGCCAGCGTTGCGGCCGTCGACGTCGCGCATGGTCGCGAACACGGCGTGGCCTCGCTGAGCGAGCGTCTTGGCGGTGACGAAGCCCATGCCGGTCGCCGTGCCCGTGATGAGTACAGTTTGAGGTATGCTCACGGACCTAGGATACACCGCCGAATCAGCGGACGAAGCGGTGATAGACCTCGGGCAGCGCGGTGCGGCGCTCGACCGCGCCCGCGAGCGAGAGCTCGAGCAGCTCGCTGTGGAGCGACGGCTGCTCGATGGTGACCAGCGCGAACACGCGCTCGCCGAGCACCAGCACGTCGAGCACCGCACCGCCGAGATCGATCACCTTGGCCTTGGTCTGAGGGCCAAACTCGAGCGGCAGCTCGAACAGCCCGCGTGCGCCCGCGCTGATCAGCAGCCGCGACTGCTCGCCGTCGGGCACGTGGGCGACCGCCGTCCACTCGGTGTACTCGGTGCCCGCGCTCAGCTTGACCGACTGCTGGGTGCCGCGGTCGACGTGCTCCTCGAGCACCGGCGGATCAATGCCGGCCGAGCTGTTGATCAGCACCTCGGAAGACACGGTCAGCTTGCCGTCGCGGATCCCGAGCGCGGTCAGATCGTGACCGTGCCCGTCCATGATGCCGTAGTGCAGCAGCAGGTAGAGCACGCCGTCGGTCGCCCCGCTGGCGACGAGCGTACCCGCGTAGTAGGAGCCGTTGATCGCCGAGGGCAGCTCGAAGTCCTGAATGCGCTCGGGCTGGCCGAGCCCGAGCCGAAAGCCGTCGGCCCAGATCGGGCTGACTTGGTCGTCGATCGCGATCAACCAAGATCCGCTGCGCACGAACAGATCGTAGGCCTTGCCGAACAGCTCGTCGCGACGGGTCAGCTCCACGCGGGTCCTGGGCTCGGCCCCGAGATCGATCCACGCGATCGTGTTGGCCTGACCGAGCAGCACGTCGTCGTTGATCAGCACGACCGCGGCCGGCAGCACGCTACCGATGTCGACGCGCGCCGCCGGCTCGTCGGCGGGCGCGAGCGCCCACGCCTCGAGCTGCCAGCGCTCGGCCTCGCCCTGCACGATCACATAGCGGCTACCACCATCGTGCGACGCTTCGGAGCCGAAGTGGCCCGGCCAATTCGGCAGCGCCGACGCGGCGTGCGTGCGCGGCGAGCCGAGCGTCAGCGCGTCGTCGGACAGCGCGATCGGCAGCAGCTTGGCGTCGGCCTGCTCGGGCGTGTGCTGGTGGACGAGCAGGTGGCTGCGCGTGGGCTCGGTCCAGCGCTCGCGCGGTGCCTCGGGTCGCTCGCTCGGCGACGGCGACTTTGCGTCGGCGACCGCGGCCGGCTCGGCCCGCTCGGGTTCGGCCCGCACACACGCGAGCGCGAGCGATGCGAGCGTGACGACGTTCCTGGAGCGCGGAGACGAACGAGCCATGCACTCTTCTATCATCGAACCTCACTCGGATCGATGCAGCCAGACAATCACACGACGATCGCGATCAGGGCAATGCCGGCTTCGGCGGGGCTGGCGGTAGGACGGCGCCGATGACGACGCGAGCTAGCGACCGAGCCAAGCGTCCCGACTCAGCCCCAGGCTCAGGAGCAGCACCGGATCACCCTCGTAGTCCTCGAGGACCTTCATGGCGTAGGGCTGAAAGCCCAGCGCGCTGTACAGCAGCAGCGCCGGCAGGTTGCGGGTGTAGACGTGGAGCTTGACGAGCGGCAGGTCGTGGTCGCCAAATGCTCGATCGATCAGGTGGCTGACCAGCCGCTTGCCCAGCCCTTTGCCACGCATCGACCGATCCAACACGATGTTGCCGATGAACGCGGACTTGGCTTCTCGGTAGCTGTAATAGCAGCCGAACCCGACGACGCGGCCGTGATGCAGCATGACGGTCGGCTCCATCCGGTTCTCGGTCAGCCTTCTGACCTGGCCGGTCGTCAGCGGATACTTGCCTCGGTCGTAGACCAAAAACAGCTCCTCCTCGCTCGTCACCAGCGTACAGATGGCCTCGAAGTCCTGCTCCACGATCGGTCGAAAACTGACATCCATATCTCGCTACGCATTGTCCGCCACCCCCGTAAAGCCGGGGTAAAGCGCCGGTAAAGCTGGCCTCAATACGCTTCGTGCCACGACGGCACATTCTCAGTCGATGATCACGATCGACTTCACATGCGCGTCGACTGGAATCTGTCGCCCCGGCAGGTCCCGGCGCTGCTCGTCATTCGCCCGCGCGAGCTCTCCAAAACACGCTCGCACCAATAGCGGCTCGCCAGCGGCCTCGAGCTCCGGGGGCAATGTCAGCCGCCGCTCGAAATCATGTCGCTCGACCTTGGAATCGAGGGTCAACGCCCGTACCTCGGGCCAACAATAGAGATGCTCGAGGTCCGCGCCGCGTCCGTCGCCGACCCATGCAATCGCACCACCTTCGGACCCGATCGCGGCGGCGCTCGGCGGCACCGCGACAATCGACAGCTCGGGTGGCGCCGCGGCAAGCCGCAATCCCGGCTGATCGAGCACGCCCGCGAGATTTCCCGCGATTACGACATCTCCGGCGAAGGTCAGCGCGAGCTCGCCCAGCACCCGCGCGAGCTCGTTTCGGTGGGCACGGGACGGGAGGTCGCGGGCCGGTTCGAGCTCGACGAACAGCAGGTACAAAGTTCGACTCGCGCTCGAGCCTGCGCGCGCGAGCGTCAACGCGAGCTGTTCGTAACTCTCGGGCAGCACCGGCCGGTTGTTGCACATGCATGCCGCCAACTCCGCCTGGGCCCCGTCGAGTCCGCAACTCTCGGCCGTGATCGCCGGATCGAGGCACAGCAGCGCACGCTGCCCGAGCTCGACCGTCATCTGCTCGACGGCCGAGAGTGCCTCTCGCAGCGCGGCCCTCAGCTCGGTCGGGATGCCCTCGAGCAGCATGAAGTCCGCCCCCGCCTCGTCGACCATCGCCGCAATCGCCCGCAGCTTCGGCAGCACGGACTCGGCGTCGCCCCGATACCCCGCAAACACCGGCGCCAGATCCCAATACCCCGGATCCAAAAATTCGGCCCCGCCCATCCAGTCGAGCGCCACGCGTTCGTCGGCGCGTGAGCTCGCGCGACGATCGGCCGCGCTCGGCGGGGTCAGCCCGGTCGCGGTGAACCAGCCCAGATCGCCGCTGTCGGGCACCGCGTCGAGCAGCTCGCGAAGCAAGGGATCGCGTCGATGCTCGATCGGCTCGACGCTGAGGTACTTGAGCACGCGATCGATGCGAACCCCGACGTTGTCCTGCGCCCCGCCGGCGTGGTGCAGAGCGATCAACTCCCAGCGCTGGTTGAACACCGGGGATCCCGACGAGCCACCCTCGGTATCGGCGAGGTAGTGAATCGCTACATCCGTGACCGCGACGATGCGGTTGCCGTTGACCACCACCTCCTTTCGGCGCCCCGCCGGGTGCTGAACGATGCAGACCCGCGCGTTGGCCGTGATCCCCATCGGTGAGAACCGCATCGGGATCATTCCCCACCGCAGACCTGGCGATTGATCGACGGCAACCAGCGCGAAGTCGAGCCGCTCGTTGCTCAGATAAAAACGATCGGGCTGGGCGAGGACCACACTCGGGCTCAACTGTCGGCCTTGCTCGTCATCTTCGTAATCGAACACGACCCTCGCATTGCGTGCGAGTTCGAGGCGCGGAAATACGTGATGGTTGGTCAGCAACAGGTTGGGGCTGACCATGAAACCGGTGCCCACCATCGTCTGCTCTCGGGTGCCAAACTCGAGATGCGCAACGGCGCGAGCGCGTTCGAACCCGGCGCGCAAAAACCACACCGGCAGAAAATCCTGCTCGCGAATCGTCGCCTCGAGTCGATACGCCGCCGCGCGCTCCGCCGGCGTGTGCGCCGTCAGGTTCAACTGTTGCACGAGCGTGCGAGTTTGCGGGTCGAGCTCGCCGAGGCGACTGCTTTCGGGCGCGAGACCGGTCTGCCGAAGGACACCCATCGAACGCATCATATCTCACGGTCGGTTGCGCGATCCCAATCGCGCTCACCACTCGCACGCGAACCGCGGACCTCGAGCGCCTGCTCAAACGCCCACGGTGCAGCGTTTCGACGCATCCAGAAAACCAGCGCGCGCCGAGCCGTTGCGTAAACCTCGTGCGTCGAGCGGGCATCCGATCTTTGCACGACGCCGAGCGCTGCAACCGGTACGATGGCCGCACTCGCTGCCCGGCGCATGGGACTTCCTCTGGCAGAGTACCGAGCGACACGATCAATTCGTGAGTCGCCACGATCACAGGTTTTCGAGGCCGTGTGCGAGCGCAACGGCAAGACCGTGATCGCCAAGGTCTTCGACATCGAAGACGAAGCCGACGAAGATCGAGTCCAGCACGAGTTCGAGCTGATCCGCAGCCTCGACTTCGACGGCGTGGTCCGAGCCGAGGAGCTCCGCCGCGTGGGCGACCAGCTGATCCTGGTGCTCGAGCACGTGCCCGGGGTCAACCTGGCCGAGCTCGTCAGCGGTCGCCCGATCGCGCTCGATGCATTCTGGTCGATCGCCACGCAGCTGGCCGACATCCTCGCCCGCACCCACTCGGCGCGGGTCATCCACCGCGACATCAAGCCGACCAACATCCTGATCCACGCCACCAGCGGGCGCGTGCACCTGGCCGACTTCGGCATCTCGGTGCTGCTCGAGAACGAACGCCGGCACATCTACGACACCGAGGTGTTCGTCGGCACGCTTCCCTATATCTCGCCCGAGCAGACCGGCCGCACCAGTCGCGCCGTCGACTTTCGCAGCGACCTCTACTCGCTCGGCGTGACCTTCTACGAGCTGCTCACGGGCCGCCTGCCGTTCGACAGCCCGGCCCCGCTCGAGCTCATCCACGCCCACCTTGCCCGCGAGCCGCAGGCGCCCCACATGCTGCGGCCAGAGCTGCCGCTCGGGCTCTCGCGGCTGGTCATGAAGCTGCTGGCCAAGGCGCCGGAGCGTCGCTATCAGACCGCGACCGGGCTGGCCTCGGATCTGCGTCGCCTCCAGGCGCTGCACGAGACCGGCGACGACGGTGCGACGCTCGAGCTCGGTCATGACGACGTCGCGACCACGCTGCGGCTGCCGCATCAGCTCTACGGCCGCGAGCGCGAGCGGGCCGATCTACTCGAGGCGTTCGGGCAGGTCGCCAACTCGGCGGCGCGCTCGATCGTCGCGCTGACCGGGCCCGCCGGGGTCGGCAAGTCGGCGCTGATCCGCGAGCTCGAGGCCGCGGTCGCGGGCCACGGCGGCTACATGGTCCGCGGCAAGTTCGACGCGGTCCGCGAGACCCCGTACGCCGCGTTCGCCGAGGCGTTCACGGCCCTGTTCGAGCAGCTGCTGACCGAGAGCGACGTGCGACTCGAGCGTTGGCGCCGACAGCTGCGCGAGGGGCTCGGCAACCTCGCCAGCGTGATCGCCGAGCTCTCGCCGACGCTCGAGCTGATCCTCGGCCACCAAGCCACGCCCGTGCAGCTCGACGCGACCGAGTCGCGCAACCGGATTCAGGTCGCGGTCGAGCGGCTGCTCGCGGTCATCTGCGCCGACGGTCGCCCGCTGGTGCTCGCGCTCGAGGATCTGCACTGTGCGGGGCAGACCAGCCTGCGGCTGGTCGACGCGCTGCTGCACGGACGCCGCGGCCCGCTGCTGGTGGTCATGACCATGCAGCTCGACGCGGTCGCGCCCGGCCATCCGGTGCGCGAGCTCGCCTCGCAGCTGGCCTCGCCGATCGGCAAGCGCCCGCGCGCGCGCACGATCGAGCTCGGCGGGCTCGAGCTCGCGGCCATCGAGGCGCTGCTGACCGACGCGCTGCCG
This sequence comes from Enhygromyxa sp., assembly GCA_035538075.1. Classification (GTDB taxonomy): domain Bacteria; phylum Myxococcota_A; class Polyangia; order Nannocystales; family Nannocystaceae; genus Plesiocystis. The sequence continues at coordinate 5,508 of DATLLB010000892.1, read as the reverse complement.
GGCAGCGCCGAGCTCGGCTCGCTCGCTCGCATCATCGCGCGCAAGACCAACGGCGTGCCGCTGTTCATCGGTCAGCTGCTCACGCAGCTGGTCGAGCGGGGGCTGCTGCGCGCGGACCCGCCCGGGTGGACGTGGGACACCGCGCGCGTCGAAGCCGAGCCGATCCCCGACGACGCCGTCGCGATGGTCAGCGCGCGGCTCGACTCGGTCAGCGACGACTCCCGCGAGCTGATCCGCCGCGCGGCCTGCATCGGCACTCGCTTCGATCTGCAGCGGCTCGCGTTGGTCGCCGAGCGTCCGCGCGCCGAGCTGACCGCTAGCCTGGTCGAGCTCGAGGACGCCGGGTTGCTCGCCCGCGTCGGCGCCGACTATCAGTTCCCCCACCCGAGCGTGCATCAAGCCGCGCAGCGTGGCCTCGCTGCCGACACGCGCCGACGCCTGCACTGGACGCTCGGCCGCGAGCTGCTCGCGAGCTTGGGTGACAACGACGATCGCCTGTTCGAGATCGTCGATCACCTCGACGCTGGCGCCCCGGCCGAGCCGGACGACGCGCTGCGCCTCGAGCTCGCCGAGCTCGATCTCCGCGCGGGCATCCGTGCGCTCGAGGTCGGCGCCCACGATCTCGCCGACGGCTACCTGCGTCACGGCATCGCGCTGACCGCCGCGCATCGCCACGAGGTCGCGGCCCAGGGCATCGCCGCGCAGGGCTACGAGCTGATGTTTCGCCTGCACTTCACGCGGGCCTACTCGATCGCGCTCGCAGGCCAGCGCGAGGAGGCCGACCGCGAGTTCGCCGAGCTGCTCGGCTGGCGGCTCGAGAGCCATCACTACGGCGAGGTCGTGGCCCGACGCGTGCGGCTGCTGTGGTTCGAGGCTCGCCACGACGAGGGCATCAACCTCGGGCTCGCCGGGCTCGAGCGGCTCGGCGTGATCGTGCCGCGCTCGCCTGGGCTCCCGCGTGCGATCGTGGCCTTGATCCGCGCGTGGCAGTGGATCCGCGAGCTCGAGCGCGCGGACATCGAGGCGCTGCCGCGCTGCGAGGATCCGCGCGACGCGGCGATCATCGAGATCATCTCGAGCCTCAAGTACGCCGCCTACGCGCGCGACAACAGCCTGTTTCTGGTGGTCGCCAGCCTCCACGCGATGCTCGGGCAGGAGCTCGGCTACCACCCGAGCATGCCGATCGCGATCAGTGATCTGGCGCTGGGCGTCTCCGGGCGACTCGGCAAGGTCGACGACGCGGCGCGCATGCTGGACCTCGCCCGCGAGCTCGCGCGCACCGACGCGGTCGCCGAGGCCCGTGCGCTGTCGATCGGCGCGGTCATGTCGTTTCACCGCAGCCGCCCGTTCGCCGAGGTCGTGGCGCTGCTCGAGCCGGCCTACCAGCGCGCGCTCGAGGTCGGTGAGTTCGGACCGGCGAGCTTCATCGCGGGCTTCGGCGCCGACATGCAGCTCGAGATCGGCACCCACCTGCGCGTGCTCGGTCGTCGCTGCCGACGGATCACCCGCGACATCGGCCGCTGGTGTCCGGCGCAGATGCGGGTCGAGGTCCACCTGCTGCGCGGCATCTGCTTGGCGCTGGTCGGACCCAAGGCCGAGACCGAGCAGGCGATCGCGGCCGGCGAGGTCTGGGATCTCGATCCCGAGCAGGTCCACACGCTCGGCGGCTCGGCCAGCAACTATCGCGTCGCGCTGATCGACAAGGCCCTGCTCGCGCTGCTGTTCGACGACAGCGCGACGACGCTCGCCATCTGCGTGCGCCAGCTCGAGGACGTCGAGCAGATCACCTTCAATACGTGGTTCATCGCGCGCGCGTGCGTGCTGACCTGCGCCGCCTATTACATTCAGCTGCTCGGCGGAGCCACGCTCGGGCCCGAGCCGCAGGCGGCCGTGGCCCGATCCCTGCGCACGCTCGAGCGCTGGGCCGCCGACGGGCCGGCCAACTACGGCCACTACCTCGACTTCGTGCTCGGTCTGCGCGACGCGGTCGACGGACAGGCCGAGCGCGCCAGTCGGCTGCTCGACTACGCCTGGCAGCGCGCGCGCCAGCGTGGCTGTCGGTGGATCGAAGGGCTCGCGGCCACGCAGCTGGCCGACCTGCTCGAGCGCGAAGGCTTGCTGTCGATCGTCGACGGCGCCCGCCAGCGCGCGTGGGATGCCTACGCGGCCTGGGGCGCCGAGGCCAAGCTCGAGCAGCTGCGCGAGGGTCACCCGCAGGTGTTCGGCGAGCCGCTGCGGCGCGAGCTCGGTCGCACCGCGAGCTCGGATCGGCGCACCGGCCTGCGCGGACGCACCAACGATCCCCGGCTCGGCACCACGCCGCCGCTCAACCTCGCCGAGATCCTCCGCAGCGTCGGAGCGATCACCGAGGATCTGCAGCTCGAGGAGGTCATCAGCCGGGTGCTCGACGCGGCCTTGACCAACGTCGGGGCCGATCACGGCTGGCTCGCGCTCGAGCAGGATCGCGAGCTGACGCTGGTCGCCGAGGCCAGCGGCGTCGGGCAGCCGACCATCTTCCCGGATCCGCCGCTGCTCGCCGACGCCGGCGACATCGCGCCGACGCAGCTGATCAATTTCGTGTTCCGGACCGGCAAGTCGGTCGTGCTCGACGACGTCCGCAACGACCTGCGCTTCGCCGGCGACGCCTACCTCGAGCGCACCAAGGTCTGCTCGGTGCTCGGCCTGCCGATCGTCAAGGGCGAGCGCCGGCTCGGCGTGATCCTGCTCGAGAATCGCCTCACCACCCACGGCTTCCACACCACCAGCATCGAGGCGCTGCGGCTGATCACCAGCCAGGCCGCGAGCACGCTGGAGAACGCTCAGCTCTACAGCGCATTGCGTCGCAGCGAGGCCCGCTGGCGCTCGCTGGTCGACGGCGCGCCCGACTTGATCGCGCTGCTCGACGAACGCGGCCGCGTGGTGTTCCGCAACCACGCCGGTCCGCTGACCGGGATCGACGAGACCGACGACGAGCGCGACGGATCGCTGCGCGATGAGTCTGCCGTGCGCTGGCGCGAGGCCGTGTCCGCGGTGCTGCGTGACGGCGAGCGCCGCGAGCTCGAGCTCGAGTACATCCCGGCGAGCGGGCCCTCGCGTTGGTACGCGGTCCGGCTCGCGCCGATCGAGGTCGGCCGCGGGCTTCGTCGTGATCGCGCCGACGAGCTCGAGGCCACGCGCCGCAACGCGGTCGCGGTCGCGACCGACATCAGCGCGAGCAAGCAGGCCGAGGCCGAGAAGCGCCAGCTCGAGGCCCAGCTGCGTCAGCAACAGCGGCTCGAGTCGGTCGGTACGCTCGCCAGCGGCGTCGCGCACGAGATCAACAACCCCATCCAGGGGATCATGAACTACGCCGATCTGATCCACGCCAACGCGGATCGGCGCGAGATGGTCGAGGAGTTCGCGGCCGAGATCAACCACGAGTCCAACCGCGTGGCCACGATCGTCCGCAACCTGCTCGCGTTCTCGCGGCAGGACGCGACCGCCGAGCCCGAGCACACCCAGCTCGGCGCCGTGGTCGAGGCCACGCTCTCGCTGGTCCACGCGGTCCTGCGCCGCGATCACATCAAGGTCGACGTGATCACGCAGCCCGATCTGCCGCTCGTGCGCTGTCGGGCCCAGCAGATCCAGCAGGTGGTGATGAACCTGGTCACCAACGCCCGCGACGCGCTCAAGTCCCGCTACGACGAGTACGACGAGCGCAAGCGGATCGAGATCCGTGTCGAGCGCGACGATCGGCCCGACTGGCAGCACATCATCGTGCGCGACACCGGCCCCGGAATCCCGCCGGACGTGCTGCCGCGCATCTTCGACCCGTTCTTCACCACCAAGGGCCGCAACGAGGGCACCGGCCTCGGGCTCGCGGTCTCGCACGGCATCGCGCGCGACCACGGCGGTGATCTGCGCGTCGAGACCGAGCTGGGCGTCGGCACCAGCTTCATCCTCGAGCTGCCGGTTCTGTCGAACGAGGACCTTGCTGTCGATCACGAGTGATCTGCCGTGTCCGAGCGCAGCGGCAAGACGGTGGTCGTCAAGGTCTTCGAGATCGAAGACGAGGCGGACGAGAGCCGAATTCAGCACGAGTTCGAATTGATCCGCAGCCTCGACTTCGAGGGCGTCGCGCGAGCCGAGTCGCTGCAGCGGGTCGGCGATCAATTGATCTTGGTGCTCGCGCGCACGCCCGGCGTCACCCTGGCCGAGCTCGTGAGCGGCCGCCCGATCGCGTTCGAGCGGTTCTGGCCGATCGCCACGCAGCTGGCCGAGATCCTCGCGCGCACCCACGCCGCGGGCGTGATTCATCGCGCCATCAAGCCGGCCAACATCTCCATTCAGGCCGAGAGCGGTCGCGTGCAGCTGACCGACTTCGGCATCTCGGTGGTGCTGGAGAGCGAGCGTCGGCGCATCTACGACGACGAGGTGTTCGCCAACACGCTGCCCTACATCTCGCCCGAGCAGACCGGCCGGACCAGCCGGGTCGTCGACTTTCGTAGCGATCTCTACTCGCTCGGCGTGACCTTCTACGAGCTGCTCACCGGCCGTCGGCCGTTCGACAGTCCGACCCCGCTCGAGCTCATCCACGCGCACCTGGCCCGCGAACCTCGGGCGCCGCACCTGCTGCGACCCGAGCTGCCGCTCGGGCTCTCGCGGCTGGTCATGAAGTTGCTGGCCAAGGCGCCGGAGCGTCGCTATCAGACCGCGCTCGGACTGGCCGCGGATCTGCGTCGCATCGAGGCGCTGGTCCGCGCGGGGCTCGACGACGCCGCGCTCGAGCTCGGCCATGACGACGTCTCCAGCACGCTGCGGCTGCCCCATCAGCTCTATGGCCGCGAGCCCGAGCGGGCGGCGTTGAGCGAGGCGTTCGCCCGCGTGGCGAACAGCACCGAGCGCTCGATCGTCGCGCTGATCGGACCCGCCGGGGTCGGCAAGTCGGCGTTGATGCGCGAGCTCGAGGCCGCGGTCGCGGGTCACGGCGGCTACATGGTCCGCGGTCGCTTCGACGCGGTCCGCGAGACTCCCTACGCCGGGTTCGCCGAGGCGTTCACGAGCTTGTTCGAGCAGCTGCTGACCGAGAGCGACGCCCGGCTCGATCGCTGGCGACGGCAGCTCCGCGACGGGCTCGGCAACCTCGCGAGTGTGATCGCCGAGCTCTCACCCACGCTCGAGCTGATCCTCGGCCCCCAAGCCGCGCCCGTGCAGCTCGACGCGACCGAGTCGCGCAACCGCATCCAGGTCGCGGTCGAGCGGCTGCTCGCGGTCGTCTGCGCCGAGGGCCGGCCGCTGGTGCTGGTGCTCCAAGATCTGCACTGCGCCGGGCCGACCAGCGTTCGCCTGCTCGAGGCGCTGATCCACGGCCAGCATGGTCCGCTGCTCCTGCTCGCGACCATGCAGCTCGACGACGTCGACGCCGAGCACCCGGTGCACAACTTCGCGGCCGAGCTCGCCGCTCACCCGCGCGCGCGCACGCTCGAGCTGCGTGGGCTCGAGCCCGCGGCGATCGAGGCGCTGCCCGGC
>DATLLB010000891.1:0-5209 GCA_035538075.1 Enhygromyxa sp. | reverse complement strand
GCGTACACCGATCCGGGCGAGCTGCCGCAGCTGCGGGTGAGCGGCGAGGCCGAGCCGCTGCCGCTCGAGCACACGGCCGTCAACGCGCGAGCACGTGGTCACGTGGCCGAGGTCCGCGTCACGCAGCGCTTTCGCAACGATCGCGATCAGCCGATCGAGGTCATCTACACGTTCCCGCTGCCCGAGAACGCGGCGGTCGACGACATGCGCATGGTCATCGGCAAGCGCGTGATCGAGAGCGAGGTCCAGACCCGCGCGCGCGCCCGCGACACCTACGAGACGGCTCGCGCGGACGGCCACACGGCGGCGCTGCTCGAGCAGGAGCGGCCCAACATCTTCACGCAGTCGGTCGCCAACATTGCGCCGGGCGAGGTGATCGAGGTCGAGCTTCACTACCTGCAGACGCTGACGCAGGACGCGGGCGTGCAGGAGTTCGTGTTCCCGATGGTGGTCGGGCCGCGCTTCATTCCCGGCGAGGCGATTGGGGTGTCGGGCACCGGGACCTACGCCGATACGGATCGAGTCCCGGATGCCTCGCGCATCACTCCGCCGATCGTCGGTGAGGGCCAGCGCAGCGGCAACGACGTCTCGCTCACGCTCGAGGTCGACGCGGGCCACTCGATCGACAAGTGGACGGCGCCGACGCACACGGTGGTCGGGGCCGCGAGCAAGCAGGGCTTCACGCTGCGGCTGGCCGACGCCGAGACCATCCCCAACCGCGACTTCGTGCTGCGCTGGCAGGTCGCGTCGGCGCAGCCGAGCGCGAGCCTGTTCCTGGGCCCGAAGGACGCGAAGGGCCGCGGTCACTTCGCGCTGGTGGTCCAGCCGCCGCAGCTCGATCTCGACGCGCTGGTCGGCCGCCGCGAGATGATCTTCGTGATCGACGTCTCGGGATCGATGAGTGGGATCCCGCTCGCGCTCGCCAAGCAGACGCTGCGCGAGGCGCTGCCGCGCATGCGACCGGTCGACACCTTCGACATCGTGAGCTTCGAGTCGGGCACGCAGCGGCTGTTCGGCGAGGCGCGGCCGGCCAACCTGGAGAACCTCGTGCTCGCCGAGCGCTTCATCGACGGCTTGCAGGCGGGCGGCGGCACGCAGATGGCCAGCGCCGTCGATGCGGCCCTGAGCCCGGCGCTGTACGAGGGCGTCCATCGCTATGTGTTCTTTCTGACCGACGGGTACATCGGCAACGAGACCGAGATCTTCGCGGGCGCGAGCTCGCTGATCGAACGCGCTCAGCAGGCGGGTGGGCGTGCGCGAGTGTTCGGGCTCGGCATCGGCTCGTCGCCCAACCGCGAGCTGATCGCCGGGCTCTCGCGCGCGGGCGATGGGGCGCCGCTCTACCTGTCCAACCGCGAGCATCCGACCGAGGTGGTCGAGGAGTACTATCACTGGGTCGATCACCCGGTGCTCGAGGATCTGCGCGTCGACTGGGGTGGCCTGAAGGTCGAATCCATCTATCCCAGCGCGGCGCCGGATCTGTTTGCCAGCCACGCGGTGGTGTTTCACGGGCGCTACGAGGGCAAGGTGAACGGCGACGTCGAGGTGCACGCGCGCGTGCCCGGCAAGCGCACGGCCGTCGAGCTCGCGGTCGATGTCTCGGCCAGCAAGGTCGACGATCGAATCTTGTCGACGCTGTGGGCACGCGAGCAGATCAGCCAGCTGACGACCTTCACCTGGGATGGCTCGATGGACGCGATCGAGGTCGAGCGAGCGATCACCGAGCTCGGGCTCGAGTATCACCTCGTGACCGCGTACACGAGCCTGGTCGCCGTCGATCGCAGCCGGGTGGTCGGGGATGGGAGCCCGCTCGAGGTGGTCATGCCGGTCGAGGTGCCCGAGGATGTCGACGCGCTGATGGCCGGGAGTCGCCCGGCCGACCGCGGGGCCAACTACTACAGGTCGATGCAGAGCCTGGAATCCCAGGCCAAGGAGCTCGCGGACGTGGAGCGCAGCCAGGAGCAGGAGCGGCGCAAGCGACTGCTCGAGCTCGAGCAGCAGGCTGCGGAGGCGATTGGACGGGTGGTGGCGATCGGCGACGTGAGCGTGAGCGCGAATCTCGACGCGGCCAAAGTCGCGGAGGCGCTGCGGGGCCAGCAAGACGCGTTGCTGCGCTGCCTCGACGGCGTGACGTTCGGGTGGACGCTGCGCTACCGGCTCGAGCTCGGGCGCTCGAGCAAGTTCGCTCGCGTGGACTCGGGCTCTGCCGCGGCGCCCGAGTCCGAGGAGCTTGACGCTTGCATCGAGCAGAGCCTGCGTGCGATCGACTGGAGCGGCTGGGAGGATGGGGGCGCGGTGGTGATCGAGTTCGATCTCTCTTACATGTAGCTGCTCGGCCAGCGGCACTGGTTGCGGTGCAGCGGCACGGTCACTTGCCCGTTGGCGAGGAAGTCTGCGACCGCGCGAGCCTGCAGGGCTCGCGGCGGGCAGCCCTCCAGATAGATGCCGTGACGCCGATGCGTGTACGCGCAGTTGCCCACGATCACCGTGCGCTCGGCCGGGTACGCGCGCAGCTTGTCGGCGATCGCAGGTCCGGCGGCGATCAGCAATTCGGCGCCGGGCCGCACGTGCGGGGCCAGCAGCTCCTGGATCGACCGACAGTAGCGCTGGCACTCCACGCAGGCGCTCTCGATTGCGAGCTCGATCGGCTGGGTCGGCTGCGGGACGTCGCGGATGCACGTGAATCGCAGCGCATCGAGGTCGCCGAGCACCTCGACGTCGTCGATGGTTCGCGGCCCGAGCCCGGCGCGGGCGGCCAGCTCGAGGTACTCGATCTGGGTCGCGTCGAAGCCGGACAGGTCGGCGGCGACGAGATCGGCCGCGACGACATTATCGGCCACCAGCACGATGTCGCGGTTGCACAGCACGCCCGAGATTGGATAGTTGCCTTCGATGGTGGTGATCAGATCGGCGATCACCAGCTCGGGCGGGTGAATGCGGTTGAGATCGACGATCGCCTCGGACAGGCCGACGTTGTGGACCATCCGCGTGGTGTAGCCGGGCAGGATGCCGACCAGGTTCTTCATCGCGTTCGACATCAGCACGCCGGCGTGGCTGCGAAATTGCGGGGCGCTGACGAACAGATCGCAGTCGGGGATGATCGCCGGGATGCCGATGTCGAGCCGCAGCGAGGTCGCGCCCTCGATCGCCATCGCGCGGACCGGGACGTGCTCGAGCGAGCGGATCTCGGCGTAGCGCTGAAGCTCCGGCTCGCGGGCGCAGACCTGGCCGAGCACGTCGAGGCGCTCGACGACCACGGGCTTGGCCCCGAGCTCGGCGAAGAAGCGCGCGGCCTGGGTGAGCAGCCCGAGGTGGGTGTGATACCCGGGCGTGGTCACGAACATGTTGGCCTTGATCGCGACGACGTCGCCCGGTCGCAGGCCCGCCACTACGTGGGAAAAATCGGCCGCCAGCCGCTGGCCGACGTCATACGCGGCGTCGAAGCGATCGACGGAGACCCTGGGTTTGCGCTCATCCGGCATGGCTCAACCCCTCGATTGCGATCACGCGTGCGGCGGTGGCCTCGACGCCTTCGATCAACAGCGGCAGCGCGACCAGGAACACCTCGCGCGAGGACAGCTCGCCCATGTTGCGCAGGTACTCGACGATCGGGATGTCGTGCTGCAGCAGCGTGATGTGGACCGGTGAGGCGCGATCGCCCGGCCGCTCGGTCAGGCAGTCGAGGCCCATCAGGCAGAACTTCTTGTCGACGATCCACTGCGCCGCGCTCGGGGTCAGGTAGGGCGGCTTCTCCCAGAAGTCGTCGCGGCCCCAGGCACGATTCACGTAGTCGGTGCGGATCAGCAGGCGCTTGCCCGCGCACTCGAGATCCCCGACCGCGCGCTCGAGATCGTCGGCGTCGATCGGCTCGAGGTCGCGCTTGTGCGAGAGGTCGGCGACCAGCGCGGGACCAACCAGGATCTCCAGCGGGACCTTGGCGATCGGCTGACCGGACGGGAAGAAGTGCAGCGCCGACTCGATGTGCGTGGCGTTGTGCGGGAAAATTTCGTGCTTGGTGAAGGTCCGCGTGGTGCCGTTGGGATCGGCGTCGGGTCGCATGACCGTCTCGATGCGAAAGCGCGGGTACCAGTCGGCGTCGTAGGGCTCGAGCCCGTCGTAGAAGGCTTGGGTGAGGTCGATGTATTTCATCCTACAAGCGGCCCTTTCGAGAAGAAGCGTTGTTGCAGCGCGCAGAGGCACGCGACCGTCAGATAGAGGGGATCATGCTTGGCGCGCTCGCCCTCGGGGCGCTCGACGAGCAGGAATTCGGCGAGCGCGTCGCGATCGAGGAACGGCGGGCAGTAGGAGCCGAGCAGATCGGCGAACCAGTCACGCGTGTGCGGATCGCTGGGCGTGTAGAGGTGCGGGGTCAAGAACGGGTGCTTGTTGCGGGTGCGGACCTGCTCGACGGTCCGACCTCGCGAGGCCGCGCGCAGGATCGGCTTCTCTTGCCCGGCCGAGAGCAGGCTCGCGATCGGGAGCCCAAACAGGAACTCGGCGAAGTGGTGATCGAGGAACGGCACGCGGCCCTCGACCGAGTGGGCCATCTCGGTGCCGTCGCCGAGCACCTTGAGGATGTAATTCGCCAGGCACAGCTTGGTCCACAGATAGGACGAGCGCAGCACGGGCGGCAGCGGGCGGGCCGGATCCTCGGGCAGCAGATCGGCGAGCAACGCGAAGCTGTCGACGCGCGCATGCTCTCCAGCGAAGCTGCGATCGAGCAGCGGCGCGAAGCGGGCCCCGAAGCCCGCCTTGGCGCGCACGAACGAGGGCACGTGGCCGAGCCGCCGCTCGAGCCCGCCGACCTCGACGACCCGCTCCTCGGCCAGCATCACGCCGAGCGACACGCCGTGGGCGGCACGCAGGGCGGCGCGCTGCTGGGCGTCGCCGCCACCCGTGCTGAGATAGTCGTCGCGCAGGTGCGGGTAGCCGAGCAGCAATTCATCGGCCCCTTCACCGGTCAGCACCACGCGATAGCCGTCGGCGCGGACCCTCCGGCTGAGCAGGTATTTGGCCGGCAAGTGGGCATTAATCGAGGTGCCCTCGGAGAACCACACCGCGTCGGGTAGCGCCTCGACGAGGTCGCGCCGCGAGACTCGAACAGGGCGAAACTCGCCGCCGAGCAAGTCGACGGTCGCGCGGGCGAACTGCTCTTCGTTGTAGTTCTCGCGATCGATGCTCTCGTCGAAGGTGACGGTGTAGTACGAGC
>DATLLB010000890.1:0-28434 GCA_035538075.1 Enhygromyxa sp. | reverse complement strand
CTGCTCGACGATGTTCGGCGCGACGATCGACATGACCGCGACAGCGTAGCGCTGGGCGAGGCGCCTTTCCAGTGATTGGAGGGCCACCCACGCCGCTCGAAACACCTCGACCTGATCAGCGAGCGCCGCCGGCTCGTGCGCGTGATAGAGGCACCCCAGAATCGTCAGCTCCGGACGGGCGCGCGCGTCGGCATAGTCGATGATTCGCTCGATCTGATCCCGCTCGACCATGATCGGCCTCGTCTTCCTCATGCGCGGCAGCACGCGGCTGCGGATCCGCTCGCGCATGCCGGGCTCGGGGCTGAACACCGCGAGATTACAGGTCGCGTGGTACTCGACCTCGACGGCGATCTCGTACAGCAGACGCACACGCGATGCGAATCAGTACGCGGGGCTCGATGGCATGCAGCAGCGCCGAGAGGCTCTCGTGTGCAGTCGCGATCGTCTCGAGTTGCTTCGCCATGCTCGGCACGCCATCGCATGGGCCAAGCCGAACACCCGCTCTCTGCAATCACCGACACTTGCGAAAGTTGGCACGAAAAATACTGGCCAGCCCGCGGGACAGTGGCCCGCCTGCTGGCCAATGCGGGTGGCCGCGATGCGGGCCACTCGACGAGAGCGCCGCTCTAGCGCGTCCACTCGTCGAGATACTTCGGCAGCATGTTGCGCCACGTCGGCCAGTCGTGGTGCCACTCGGGGCCCCACGGATCGACCCGATTGGGCACGCCCTTGCTGCCGAGCGCGTTGGCCATCGCCCAGCTCTCGCTCGGATCCTCGGCCCGGCCGGCCCCCATCGCGAGCAGGATGAAGCGCTTGCGCAGCTCGTCGAGGTGCATGCCGGCGAGCGTGGGCAGGAAGTGGCGCGGCGAGGAGACCCAGTAGTCCTCGGTGTGGCGGCCTTCGGACTGGAAGAAGCGCAGGATGTCGTAGGTGCCGCTCATCCCGAGCGCGCGCTGGAAGACGTTGGGCCAGCGGCACGCGACGGCGACGGCATGGAACGCGCCGATCGAGGCGCCGGTGGTCCAGATCGGGATGCTCTCGTCGTTGCAGTCCTTGCGGATCGCCGGCACGACCTCGTGGCGGACGTACTGGTGAAACTGGTTGAGCAGCCACATGCGATGCGCCGGGGTGCCCTCGGCGGTGATCATCGCGCGACCGGCCACGCTGTCGCACGAGTAGATCTTGATGCGGCCGGCGGCGAGCAAGGGCTCGAGCACCCGGACCAGGTGAAAGCGCTCGATCTCCTCGGCGTCGCCGCCCGCGGTCGGGAACACCAACACCGGCTGGCCGGTGACGCCCCAGCGCACCAGCGTGGACTCTTGCTTCATGCGATCGGAATGCCAGCGCGTCTTTTCAAACATGACTATGGGTCTCCTGCCGCCACTCCTGGATCTTCTGCCAGAAGTGCTCGGTGAATTGATCGATCTCGTGAGCGGGGAACAGCGCGGCGACCTTGAGGCGGATGGCCTCGCGCGCCTCGGGGGCGCCGAAGAACTCGTGGGTGACCTCGTCGAGGTGGGCGAGGTGGGTCGCGCAGAACTCCTCGAAGCGGGCGCTCTCGAGCCGCTCCTCGGCGATCTTCGCGTAGCCGTCGAGCTTCTCGGCGTAGCTGCGATCGCTCTCGGCAATCGCGTAATAGGGCTCCCAGTCGAGCGTGCGCCGCATCTTTCGCTTGGTCGCGGCACAATAGACGCTCCAGCGAATGTAGGCCTTGACCAGCCACGGGAAGTGCCGATGCAGGCTGGTCACCTGCGAGTCGGGGCACGCGTTGGCGAAGTCCATCGGGTGCCAGACGCCGTCCTTGCGCAGCGACTCGCAGCTGTTGAACTCCCAGCCGAAGAAGCTGTTGATGGTCAGGGTGATCTTGCGCAGCGTGTCGAAGTCGCTGGTGCCGACGTTGTCGAAGTGCTGCGTGCGGTAGCGGTCGTGCAGCGGACGATCGGGGTCGTAGCTGACGTGCATGATCTGCGGGCCGAACCCGATGCTGCGCACGAACGCGTCGTAGGGGTGCACGGCCGCCTGCACGTGCATGATGTCGGCGCCGCTCTGCTCGTAGGCGTCGCGCAGCTCGGCCTCGTTGTCGACCTTGCGCACCGACCTCCAGCCGCCGCCGTCGTAGGGCTTGACGAACATCGGGTAGCCGAGCTGATCGCCGAGCTTGCCGATGTCGAACAGCTTGGCGTAGCGGACCAGCGTCGGCTTCAGATCCGGGTTCGTGGTCGAGTACTCCTTGGGCGGGAACATCCACGTCTTCGGCACCGGCATGCCGAGGTGCATCATCGCCGCATAGGCGGTGTGCTTCTCCATCGACTGGACCGACCACGGATTGTTGAACACGTAGAGGCCGTTCATGATCACGGCCTTTTTGATCCACTCGCGCGAGGTGTGATACCAGTGCGTGAGCCGATCGATCACCACGTCGTACTTGCACGACTGCTGAAGATCGAAGGGCTCGATGGTCACGCGCTCGACCTCGAAGCGCAGGGTGTCGCCGTCGGACGGGATCCGCAGATCGAGCCGACGCATGATGTGCTCGTAGCAGGCCGGCCAGCACAGGTCGGCGCCGAGCGAGAGTCCGATGTTGCGAACGATGTCAGCCATGGGTTTGCCTCACTCGAGAGTCGTCACATTCACTCGTAGATCATCATCAGGGGACCAGGGAACAGCCAAGAGAGCCCTTCCCGCGTCCGGTCGCGCCAGTTTTCCCAGTTGTGTCCGTCACGGGCCTCGACGAAGCGTACCTGCATGCCGGTCTCGTCGAGCAGCGGAACCAGCGAGCGGTTCTCGTAAATCAGCGATTCGTACACGCCGCAGCTCACGAACACCCGTTCGCTGATGGCCGTCGGGGCCTCGCGAAAGGCGTTCATGAACTGCACGACCGGGTTGAACAGCGGGCCGCGGTGATTGGTGTGGCCGATGTCGGTGAACGCGAACGAGCCCGACTGCAGCAGCAGGCGGCCCCAGTAGCCGGGGTAGCGCACCGCCGTCGAGAACGCTGCGACGCCGCCGAAGCTGGCCCCCATCAGGCAGCGGCCGCGCGGGGTGTCGATGATCGGCAGGCGCTTGGTCAGGCGCGGGGCCAGCTCCTCGGTCAAGAAGCGAGCGTGGCGTTCGTCGTTGGCGTACTCGCGCAGACGATCGGGCGAGTCGACGAACACGGCGATCAGCGGCGGGATCTCGAGCCGCTCGATCAGGTTGTCGAGCACCACCTTCATGCCCGAGTACTTCAGGTAATCGGAGCCGTCGTGGATGACCAGCAGCGGGTACTGCCGGGTCCGACGAAAGCGGGCGGGCAAGTAGAGGTGGCCGGTCCGCGCCTGCCCGAACGCCTGGCTGCGCATCGACAGCGGCTCGAGCGTGCCGGGCCGGGCCTTGGGATCGGGCCGCGTCCACGCGGGGATCTCATAGCCTGCGCCCTGCAGCACCGAGTTGGCGCCGAACGGATCGCGAGCGAGGTGGGGGTTGAGCGGGTCGCGGATCCATTCGTTGCGATCGCCACGGCGAATCTCGAGCTTGTACTCGATGCGCGAGCGCGGCGGGATGTCGAGCTCGAGGTACCAGAGGTCGGTGCCGTCGATGCGGGCGAGCGGCTGCGAGGTCTCGAGCCCGAAGATGAAGTGGCGGAGGCGGACCTCGTCGGCGGTGCCGCGCCAGACGATGGTCGCGTGCTTGCCATCGACCAGCGGGAACGAGCGGCCCTTCATCCACTCGTCGATGTCGATGCCGGGCAGCCCGGAGATGAGCTCACGAATCGCGGCGGTCAAAACGGTTGCTCCTCGAGCGGGATGCAGGCGCCGTCTCCGTTCATCAGCGTCACCGCCGAGGGCCGCTGCAGCTGGCCGTCGCGCACGACCACGTACGCGCCCTCGGGCATGGCCAGGCACCGGGCCGGCGCGAACCGACGCGCGAGCAGGCTGATGCGCGCGGGGTCGTCGAGGCGCAGGCGGATGTCGGGGTGTGGGAACGGGAGCACGTTGCGGACCAAGCCGAGACCCTCGTCGAGGACCTCGGAGGCGCCGCGGCCTTGCGGCGGCGAGTCGTGAAACAGCACGAGCTGCTCGCTCACGACCATGCCGCCGCCGGACCACGCGAACACCGGGCGGTCGTCGATCATGTCGGCGATCCCAAACATGCGCATGCGGTTGAGCAGCGCGGCCACATGCCCGCCGGCGATCGCGATCGCCTGGCAGCCCGCCAACGCGTCGCGCAGCTCGGCGCAGTGCTCACGCACGACCGGCCGCGCGAGCGGGCGCATGGCTTCTTCGTACTCGGCGTTGACGCGGCGACACTGAGCGAAGTGGTAGGCGTCGAGCTGGCGGATCGCGGCGATCGAGGCCTGCTCCTCCTCGGCGAGCACGTCGGCGGGCGCACGACGCTGGCGGATCACGTGGACCGCCGCGAGCTCATGCTCGAGTCGGATTCGATAGAAGTCCTGCTTGTGGCGCAGCTTGGTCTGCTTGGCGCGGTGAGCCTCGGCCAGCTCGGGGTCGCGCGCGAGCACATCCTCGGCGCGATGGTAGAGCCGCAGGTTGACGGTCTCGCACTCGAGGTGGTCCCGGAGGCGCTCGTCCTCGTCCTCGCGCTCGCGCCAGCCCGCGGTGATCAACGCAAACGGCCCCTCGCACTCGAGCCGCCGCACGATCGAGCCGAGCGTGGAGTCGAAGCGCTGAGCGCCGAGCAAGACGACGTAGCGAGAGCCCGTCACGTGTGGTTCAACCTCGGGTCGCATTCAGCCGGGGACGCGGCGTGAAGACAATCAGACCGAGCGGACCTTGATGGTCTCGCCGGCGAGGTCGAGCATGCGCCGCAGCTCGTCGTAGTCGGGGTGCTTCATCCGCAGCCAAGCGTTGGCCATGAACCCGGCCTCGACCGGAGCGGTGGGCGAGCCGGGCGGCGGGAAGTGAGCGTCGATGATCCATTGCCCGAACGCGCGCTCGATCTCGTTGACGCCTTCGTAGCCGACCACGCGTCCGTCACGGTCGGGCCGCAGCGCGACGATGCCGGCCGAGAACCGCCGCGACGGGGTCTGCTTGCGCGTGTGCCAGACGACCGCCTCGGCCCACTCGCGGTAGATGTCCATGTCGTTGGCGGCGCAGTAGAGGTCCCACGCGCCGACGCCCGGCGGGCGGCAGGCGATCTCGCTGAACTTGAGCCCCTTGGGCCCGAAGAACCACTCCATGTGGGTCGCGCTGGTGTCGATGCCGAGCGCGCCGATGACCTTGCGGCCCATCTGCTTGACCTCGTCGTAGGCCGGGACCGCGTCGATGCGGTTGGTGCAGATGAACTGCGGGTTGACCGAGCGCGTGCGCATGGCCTCGAGCACGGTCGGGTAGTAGTGGCAGATGAACTCGTGCACGACCGTGCCGCCGATCGTGATCGTGTCCCAGAAGCCTTCGTGGCCCTCGATGAACTCCTCGACCGCGACGCTGCGACCCTGGCCGACGCCGCTCTCGCGCAGCGCGTGATCGAGGTGGGCCTCGTGATCGCAGCGATAGGTCGCGGCCGCACCCGCGGCGTCGCGCGGCTTGACGATCAGCGGGTAGCCGACGCGCTCGGCGAACGCCTTGATCTCGTCGACGTCGGCCGAGCCGATCGACTGCGCGCACGCGACCCCGGCCTTGCGCAGCACCTCTTTCATCGACGGCTTGTCGCGGCACAAGAACGTGGTCTCGACGCTGGTGCCCGGGATCCCGCAGGCCTCGCGCACCTTCGCGGCACACATCACGTGAGCCTCGACCGAGGCCTCGAGCCGATCGACCTGGACCTTGCTCTGCACGAAGCGAACGGCTCGCTCGACCTGCTCGACGGAGGTCACGTTGGTGACCTGCTCGTAGTGCGTCAGCCAGTGGCGCATCTCGTCGTCGAGATACTCCTTGGGGCGCTCCCCGATGCCGATGACCCGCGCGCCGACGGCATGCAGGGCGCGAGCGAACTCCCGCTGGTTTCGCGGGAAACAGGGCTCCAGGAAGATCACGTCAACGGGCATGGGGGGTAGCCGCTCGTGACTGAGGCTATCGGTCCCCCGACTAGCCGCCAAGGGCAAAGTTGTTAGGCATACCGCACCTTGACGGTCTCGATGATCGTCCGCAGCGCGGCCTCGACCGTGTCGGTCCGATGGTCGCGGACGATGGCATAGCCGTCGCCTTCGTAGCTGTCGTTCTTGGGCGCGCCGATGGTCGGGAGCTTGGCCTCGACGACGTAGTGGCCAACGTCGTCGTTGGCCTCGCGGGCGCCGTCGACGGCCGCCACTCGCCCTCGCCCCATGCCGCGCAGATACGCACAACCAACCGAGTAGCGGCGCTCGTAGGGACCATCGAAGGCACCGTCGACGACCGCGCGCGCCCACATCCGGTACGAGTCGACGTCGTAGGCGAGACCGATCATCCGGGTGATGTGCGCGCCCGGAGGTCGCTGCGCGATCTCCCCGATTGCGAGGCTGCCGTTGGGCCGACGAAACCATTCCATGTGGGTGAAGCCGGTCTCGAGGCCGAGCGCGCGCACGGCCGCGATCGCGAGCTCCTTGACGTCGTCGAAGCCGGGCCCCTGGTTCTCGCGCGGCAGCACGCAGCACCACTGAATCCACGGGTTCTCGAGCACGGTCAGGCAGCTCGGTCGGTACGACGACACCGAGACCAGCCGCGGCGTCCTGCCGAGCGTGAGCGTGTCGCAGCTGCCCTCCTGCCCTTGCAAGAATTCTTCGGCGAGCACGGGGTTGCGTTGGCTGGCACCGAGGCCCCGGACCGCGTCGAGCAGATCCTCGCGCGAGCGCACGCGGAAGGTCGCCTTGGCTCCCATGCCCGCGGGTGGCTTGAGCACCATCGGGTAGCCGACGATCGACTCGAACGCGAGCGCGTCGTCGCGGTTGGTCAGCAGGCGATGGCGCGCGACCGGGAGTCCGTGCTCGCGCAGGCGATCCTTCATCTTGGCCTTGTCGCGGAAGACGTCGGCGGTCTGCACGTCGGTGCCCGGAATGCCAAAGTGGGCGCGGGCCTGAGCGAGCTGGACCTGCAGTGGCTCGAGCACGCCGATCAAGCGATGCGGCTGACCATGGCGACGACGCAGCAGCTCGATCGCCTCGATCAGCTCGCGGGTATCGAGGCCATCGCGAACCTGGGCGACGTCGGCGAACAGCTTGCGGTCGGGTCCGACGGGGAGCTCCTGCATGACGCCGAGCAAGCGGACGTTCGACAGCGCAGCTGCCGCGCGAGCGAAGCGCAGAGTGGTCTCGAGGGGAAAGGGGGCGACGAAGACGACCGGCCGCATGCGCAAAGAAACTATCCCGATGCGAGTCGCCAAGGGTAGTTTCTCTTGCCATGCGCGTCGTCTTTCTCGGCCCCAGCTACCCACCGGAGATGCAGCACTTCACCCGCGGGCTCGCAGAGGTTGGCGCGGAGGTCTACGGGATCGGTGACGCACCGCTGGGTGCCCTGCCAACTCGGTTGCGCTCGTGCTTGGCCGGATACCTCGAGGTCCCGCGCATCATGGACGAGGACGACGTGATCGCGCGCGCGAGCGCGTGGCTGCGCGGCCGCGAGATCGATCGCGTGCTGACCAATTGGGAGCCGACCGTGCTGCTCGCGGCTCGCCTGCGCGAGCGCTGGGGCGTGCCGGGCATGAGCGTCGACACGGTCACCGGCTTTCGTGACAAGCAATTGATGAAAGAGCGGGTCGCGGCCGCGGGGCTTCGGGTGCCGCGATCGGTGCGGGTGGTGAAGAGCAGCGCCGAGCAGTCGCTCGCGGCGATGCGCGAGGCGGCCGAGCGCGTCGGGTTCCCGTTGATCGTCAAGCCGATCGCCGGGGCCGGCAGCGCGGACACCTACGCGTGCCGCGACGTCGCGCAGTTCGAGGACGTCGTGCGCAAGACCGGCCACGTGCGCGAGCTGAGCGTCGAGGAGTACATCGAAGGCGAGGAGTTCACCTACGACACGATCTGCGTCGACGGCCGACCGGCGTACGAGAACGTCGCGCAGTACCTGCCCAAGCCGCTCGAGGCTCGCAGCCACGAGTGGATAAGCCCGGTGATCATCACGGTCCGCGAGCTCGAGCAGGCGAAGATCCAAAAGGGCATCGCGCTCGGTCGCCAGGTCTTGAAGGCGCTGAACATGGGCGACGGCTTCACGCACATGGAGTGGTTCTTCACGCCCAAGGGCGAGGCGGTGTTCGGCGAGATCGGCTGTCGTCCCGGCGGCGCGCGGCTCGTCGATCAGATGAACTACACCGGCGACGTCGACCTGTTTCGCGAGTGGGCGCGCGCCGTCTGCTGGAAGTCGTTCGAGGCCCCGACGCGGCGCAAGTACAACTGCGGGATCATCTTCAAGCGCGCCAAGGGCCGCGGACGCATCACCGCGATCACGGGCCTCGAGAGCTTCAAGCGCCGCTTCGGCGACGCGGTGCTCGAGGACGAGCTGCTGCGACCGGGCATCCACCGCCGCGACTGGAAGCAGACGCTGGTGAGCGATGGGTACCTGATGATCCGCCACCCCGACTGGGATGAAGCCAAGCGAATCAGCTTTTCCGCGGCCACAGACATCACGATGTACGCCGAGTGAATCGGCGTACATCTCTCGGTTTGATGGCGGGACCGTAGCCGGTCCCGCCCCTCATCGGGGCAAAGCCCCGCCGAGGACTCCCCACCCCCTGCCGGCCCTCGCGGGCCGTGGCTCTCCTGCGAGTGAACCTCCCGAACGGGTTTGATATGCTGAGCCAATGATGCTCGACCGCGACGCTCTCTGGCCCGAGCTGCTGATCGACGCGGCCAAGCGAGCCCGACGCGACGAGCTGGTGTTGGCTCTGCTCGCGGCGATCGGCGGGTTCCTCGGCTTGCTGGTCGGCGCGTGCTGCTTGGTGTGGGCGAGCGCCCCGCCGCCGCTGCTGCGTCCCGCTGAAGGTTTGATGCTGCTCGCTCGTGTCGCGGCGGTGGTGCCCGTGCCAGCGGTGCTCGGCGGTCGGCTCGCGCTGCAGCTCGGCGAGCAGCTGCTGCGCTGGGTCCGGCATTCCTGAGCGCGAAGGCTGATACACTCTTCATCGTGGCCGAGTCGACACCGAGCGAGCGGCAGGCGACCAGCGTCGGGCTGGCGCGCTTGTCCTCGAGTTCGGCGAACGTGCTCGGGTGGCCGCATGTGATCATCGGCCGCGAGCGCGACCGACCGCTGGCGCGCTTCGTGGTCGGTGCGTCGGGGCTGATCCTGGGCGCCAGCACCGGCATGTTCGTCGGCGGGATGCTCGGCGTGATCTTGGCGATGGCCTTGCTCCCGCTGCTGCCCGAGATCGCCGTCGGGCTGCTGGTGGTCACCACGATCACGTGCGGCTCGGCGGGCGCCGTCGTCGGCAGCCGCGTGCTGCAGCGCGAGACCTTCGACGAGGTCCCTTAGACCGGCTGCCAAGATCCGGCGGTCGGACCGGACTCTTCCTGGAACTCGGTCAACACGTGGAGCTCGCGTGCCTCCACCGGGTGGCCGGGCGTGCCCCAGATTCCGATCGCGGCCGCGGTCGCGAGCGCGGTGGGCAGCACGGCGTCGACCGGCTGCCCGAGCGTCACGTGGGCAATGCTGGCGCACAAACCGATGACCAGCAGGCCGACCGTCGCGTAGCGAGCCGTCAATGGGATCGACAGGCCGATCGCACCCAGGAGCTCCACGGCACCGAGCACGCGCATGTACTCGAGCGGGATCCCAAAGTCGCGAAACAACGCGGTGAACACTGGATCTCCGAGTAGCTTGCAAGCGCCAGCGGCGGCGAACGTCAAGCCGATGAAGATCGTCACGAACCAGCGAATCGTATAGTTGGCGTCCATGGCGGTTCTCCTCGAGCTGAGCTGCTCGATCGAGCTTGGCCCGGTTTGTCCACCCGGCCAGCTCGTCTAGGAGCCATCGCCGACGACGCCGCCGCGAGTGATATAACCGGCGGGCATGGCCACCAGCGTGCGCTTTCGGATCGGGCTTCGCGAGTTTCAACTCGAGACCGACACGCGCGTGCACGTTGGCGATGGGCTGGTGCTCGCGCCACGCGAGGCCGTGCGGGTGCTCGCCGACGTTCGTGATCCGGCGACGCGCGTGACCATCCGACTCCTTGCGGCCAGCTTCGGCGCGCGGCGGTACACGTGGGAGAAAGAGGTCGGCCTGCGGATCGCGACGCTGCTCGAGACCGGTCGACTGCGGCTACGCGCGATCGAGGCGTCGAGCTCGAGGGTGCTCGGTCGCGAGCAGCGACCCGAGCTCGAGGCCGAGCGTGAACCGAACGAGATCACCGACACGCACAGCGTGATGATCGAGCTGGTCGACGCCGACGGAAACCCGGTCCCGGGCGAGCCGGTCCGGATCGAGCTACCCGACGGCACGATCCGCACGCTGACGCTCGACGAGCAGGGCAAGGCCCACGTGACCGGCATCGAGCAGCCGGGCACGTGTCAGGTCTGCTTCTACAAGCGCGACGCGTCCGTGTGGGCGCCGGCCTGACGCCCACACGAGCTCGAGATCACGGCAGGACGAGCGCGATGTGGACCTGGCCGTGGCCGGCCCGGACACCGTCTTGGCCTTCGGGGTTGGTGCCGGAGTTGAAGGACTCGCCGCCCTTGCCGGTCGCGGTGCCGATCGATCCGCCACCATCGCCGCCTTCGTAGCCGCCTCCGCCTCCGCCTCCGTTGCCTCCGTTACCGCCGCCGCCGAAGCCACCGAGGCCCGAGTCGACGCACTGGCTGGGGCGCTCGGTGTTGTCGCCGGCACCACCGTTGACGAACGCCTTGCCGCCCGACGGCGAGCCATCGGTCTCGAAGCCGCCGCCGGGGCTCCCGTCGCCACCGCAGCCGCACCAGTTCCCGTCGTTGCCACCCACGCCACCGGTGCCGTCGCCGATCGTGGCCTTGCCGGTGATCTGCAGAGCATCGATCTGTCCGCAGTTCCCTGCCCCACCGCCGCCGCCACCGACGATCAGCGCCGAGTCGCCGTCGACCACGAAGGTGCCGCCGCCACCTCCGACGTTGTAGGCCGTGCCGTCGCTGCCCTTCTGTCCGACGAGGATCGTCAGCTCCTGACCCTGGACGAGATCGAAGTCGCCCTTGACGTACGCCCCCAGTCCGCCCGCGCCAAAGTTGTGGTTGCCGCCCTGGGCTCCCCACACCTCGATCGTGTAGGTGCCCGTGTACGGCACCGTCCACGTCTGATAGCCCGCCTCGACGGTGACCTCGCCCGCGAGCTCGGTGTCCGCGTAGGCAGCGTTGCACTGGTCCGCGTTCGGGCCGACGTGGCCGGTCATTCCGCAGTTGGTGAAGGTGACGTCGATCGCCGAGAAGCAGCTGCTCTCGTCGTACTCGCAGGTCTCCGCCGAGCAGCCGAGCTCGCCGGCGTCGTAGCCCTGATCGGCGCAGGTCTGCCCGCCGACGTCGCCATCGCAAGCCTCGCCCGCAGTGATGTTGAGCGTGGCGTCGCCGCAGGTCACGAGCGTGCAGTCGTTGTCGCACGAGATCGACTCGCCGGCGTCGTCGCAGTCTTCGCCGTCGTCGACGTTGCCGTCGCCGCAGAAGCCCTGGTCGCCGTCTCCATCGCCGTCGCCGTCTCCATCGCCGTCGCCATCGCCGTCGCCGTCTCCATCTCCGTCGCCGTCGCCGTCTCCATCTCCGTCGCCATCTCCATCTCCGTCGCCATCGCCATCTCCATCTCCATCTCCATCTCCATCGCCATCTCCATCGCCGTCTCCATCGCCGTCACCGTCGCCATCACCATCTCCGGAGGTCTCGGTCTCGTCGCCGTCGGAGGGCGCGTCATCGCTACACGCGACGGGGATCAGCAAGGGCAAGGTCAGCAGCCAGCGGAAGTTTCGATGCAGCATGAGCGCGGACTATACGTCAGCGGCGCCGGCTCCTCGACGCCCGACCAGCCGACCAGCGACCTGGAGTGGCCTGCCCGACGGCGAGCTGGACGGATCGGGAATCGCGTCACTGCCGCGATTCGGCTCGCGTCGCGCCATCGCGAGGTCGGCGGAGCGGAATTTCGGCCGCGTTCAGCCGGCCTTCAAGTCCGCACGGATCGGAACGAGGCGCGAGCGCATGAATTCGATCCGCTCCTCGAGGCTCCGCGCTGGCGCGCCCGGCAGCTCGACCATCGCCTTGGCCAGCGTCCGATAGCGACCGGTCATCAGCAGCACCCAGACGATGAAGAAGTCGAGCCCGCGAAACACGATCGCGTCGTGCTGACCGTAGACGGCGATGTTGTCCTGGAACTCGCGCGGATACTCGGACCAGTGACAGCGCGCCTTGACGTGGTGGTAGATGTGATAGCCGTCGTTGAAGCAGCGCCGGTTGTAGCGCGAGTCGATGCAGGTGATCGAGTTGCGGTACGGGTCGGCCGGATGGGCCGGATCGACGAAGGCGTGCTGCGCCCAGTTGCCGGCCATCATCAAGGTCCGGACCATCAGCACCGGGATCACGAACACGGCCAGCGTCGCGCGCCAGTCGACGAACACGGCCAGCAGCCCGACGACCAGCCAGAACGAGGCCTCGCCGGCCAGCGTGCGCACGGCCATCTTGGTCTGCTTGCGGCGCACGAAGTAGATCGGCAGCTCGATGAGGATCAGCAGCAGGAAGCGCAGGTAGTAGGCCAACCAGTGGCCGAAGCGATCGCGCTGAAACGGCATCGTGGTGCTGAGATCATCCGCGAGGTTGTTCTCGGGGTGATGCATGCCCATGTGATGGCAAAAGTAGGTCTGCGGGGTCTCGCCGAAGAACGGGCCCAGCACGAACGGGATCACATGGTTGAGCCACCCGTGCTCGCGCCGAAACAGGATCCGGTGCGAGGTGCAGTGCAGCATCAGGATGAAGCGATCGAGCGTCCACAACGCCCAGATCAGCAGGTACACGCCGGCCGCCAGCCAGAAGCTCGGACCCGGCAGCAGCGCGAGGCTGATCGGATAGAGCGAGAGCCCGAGCAGCGCGGTGATCGAGCACGCGACGATCAGGTGGACGAAGGGCAGATCGCGAGGATCGTTGATCAACCGCAAGGCCAGGCGGTCGAACGCCCGCGGGTGTTCGGGCAGCGTCGGCGCTCCAGGATCAGGCACGGCGCGACGCTACTGCACTTCACCGCCGCGACCAATCGCGCTCGCACCGCGAAGCCTCACATCTCCAGCGCCAGCTCATCCGCGTGCGCCGGCAGGTCCAGGTGAAATGTGGAGCCGACGCCGAGCTCGCTCTCGACCCACAGCTCGCCGCCATGCTCGACGGCGATGCCGTGGCTGACCGCGAGCCCGAGGCCGGTGCCCTGATCGCGGCCCTTGGTGGTGAAGAAGGGATCGAAGATGCGCGCCCGGATGTGCTCGGGGATCCCGGTGCCGCAGTCCTCGACGCTGATGCGCACCCAGTCGCGACCGCCACGCTCGAAGTTGCGGGCGCGGATCTCTATGGTCTTGCGCCCGCCGTCGCGGTGCCGCTCGTTGAGCGCGTCGCGGGAATTGGCGACCAGGTTCATGATGATCTGCTGGAGCTGCTGCGGGCGACAGCGGATCTCGTGCAGGTCCTCGGGCACGTCGATGCGCAGCTCGATGTCGTCCTTGCGCACGACCGCGCGGATCAGCGAGAGCGTGGCGTCGATCAAGCGCTGCACCGCGCACAGCTCCGGGGTCTGCTCGGCCTCCTGGCGCGAGAACGCGAGCAGGTTGCGGACGATCGTGGCGATGCGCTCGGACTCGGTGAGGATCTCGGCGGTGAAGTCGACGACCAGCTCCTTGTCGTGCGCGCGCGCGAGGATCAGGTCGGCGTAATTCATGATCCCCTGGATCGGATTGTTGATCTCGTGGGCGACGCCGCTCGCCAGCGTGCCGACCGACTCGAGCCGCTGCTGCTGGCGCAGCTGGGCCTCGAGCCGCAGCTTGTCGGCCTCGGCCAGCTTGCGCGCGGTGATGTCGGTCGCAATGCTGATCAGCTTGCCGATCTTGCCGCCGAACTCGAGCGCGTTGAGGCGGATCGAGTACCAGCGGCTGTAGCCGCCGGGGAGGTTGGCGCGGATCTCCAGCGCCTGCGGCTCACCGGTGGTGCCGACATGCTCGAGCGCCGCTCGCCACTGCGGGCCCGAGCTCGGATCGAGCAGCAGCGTGGAGTCGACGCCGACCAGCGCGGATGGAGCGAGCTCGAAGTCGCCGAGGTGGTTGATGAACTCGATCCGACCGCTGCGATCCATCAGCGAGATCATGTCGGGCACGCCGTCGACCAGCGAGCGGAACAACACCTCGCTGCGCTGCAGCGCCTCGTAGAGGCGCGCGTGGCTGAGCGCGCTCGCGGCCCGCGTCAGCAGGATCCGCAGGACCTCGACCCGCTCGGGCGGGAACGCACCGCTGGCCACGCGATTCTCGATCAGCAGCACGCCGTTGCGATCGGTGTTGCGGGCGATCGGCATGCACAGCAGCGAGCCCAGCTCGGTGCGCTGCAGGTAGGGATCGCCGGCGAAGCGTAGATCGGTGCTGGCGTCGTCGATCACCAGCAGCGCGCCGCTCTCGAACGTGTGCTCGATGACGGTGCGCGGGATCAGCTCGGCGGCATCGCTCAGCAAGATCGGATGTGCGACGAACTCGTCGATCACATGGCCGTCGCCGTGCGCGACCACCCCGAGCGTGCCCTCGTGCTCGAGCAGCAACACGGCGCGCTCGCTGCCGGGAGTCGCGACCGCGCTGCCAATCACCCGCGCGACGACCTCCTCGAAGCGCAGCTCCTCGCTGATCGTGTGCATGACCTCGAGCACCCGCGCGGCGTCGAGGGTCGTGCGCTGACGGCCGGCGGCGAGCGTGGGTCGCAGCCAGTGCATGGTCGTGCGTGCGCTCGGGACCCCGACCGCGAGCAGCTCGGCGTACTCGAGCTCGAGCTGGCGCGCGGCCGCTTCGGCGCCCCATCGCCGGAGCACGGCCACGGCCGTGACCGCGGCACCGCGGGCGGTCGCCCGGCGCTCGCTCGCAAGCGCGAGGTTGGCCAGTCGATCGCAGGCCAGCGCCTGCATGCACGGGTTGTCGCCGTCGGCCGCGAGCTCGCGCGCACGCTCGTAGGCCTCCAGCGCACGATCGACGCGACCACGCAGGCGCTCGCGCTCGCCGATGATCAGCTCGACGTGGGCGCCGAAGTTGGTCCACGACGAGCGTGCGAAGCGACGCGCGAGCCGGAGCGCGATGCGAATGCGATCACCCGCGACGCGGCGCTCGAGCTCGCGCTTGCCCGCGCGCTGGTTGGCGATGATCGCCAGCATCACCGCGCCCGGCGGGATCTGCCAGGAGCCGAACAGCCGCTGCTCGAGCTGATCGACGAGCGGCTCGAGCCGCTCGGCCGCGGCATCGCGCTCGCCCAGCAGCCACAGCGCCAGCGCGCCGTTGAGCGCGAGCGCGTAGCGGATCGGCTCGCCGACGCCCGCCTCCGCGAGCTCGAGATCGGCGACCAGCGAGGGGCTGGTCTCGCTGCGCGGCCCGATCAGCGCCGCGAGAAATTCGATCCACGCGTCGACGGCCGCGAGCACGCTTGCGCTCGACCAGCGCTCGAGCTGCGCTCGCCAGCTCGCGCCGAGCAGGCGAACCTCGGGCAGCGGCACCCCGGCGTGGAAGCAGAGGCCGAGCCCGGCGGTCGAGACCAGACTCGCGATGCCCTCGTCGCCCAGCTCGAACGCGTGCTGCTGACAGGCGATCAGCCCCTCGACGCAGCCGCTCAACGGACGCGTCATCGGCCACACCGCCAGCGCCCCCGCCCCCATCGCTCGCGCACGGTGAGCCTCGGCGCCCTCGATCACGTCGCACAGCGCGACGGCGAGATCGCACAGCCGCGCGGCGTCCTCGGTCTGGCGCAGGACGGTCGCGAGGGCGACGGCGAAGTGGGCGAGCGCTTGCGGAGCGCCGAGGTGGAGGCCCGCGCGAGCGGTCCGCTGCGCTCGCAAGGCGGCCAGCAGCACCCACAGGCGCGGGTTGTCGAAGTAGGCCGCCTCGACCAGCGAGTCGGCGATGACCAGCGAGGCGGCGACCTCCGCCTCGATCGGCTGGCTCGATCGCAGCGACTCGAGGTCGAGCTCGCGACACGAGAGGTACCCACGCCCGACCGCGAGCACGATCGCGGCCACGCCCGGTGACCGACGCAGGTGCACGCCGCAGCGGGTCAGCGCCGCGAGCCCGAGATCGATGGCCTCGCGCCAGCGCCCCTGCACGGTCCAGCCCTGGACCCGCGCGGCGACGACCCGCGCATGCTCGGCGAGCGCGAGCGGACGCTCGAGCAGCTGCTCGAAGGCCGCATCGGCGTGTTCGGGCGCAGGCCCGAGCCCGAGCGCGACCGCATGATCGCAGCGCAGATCGATGTCGCTCGCGCCCGACTCGACCGCGTCGATGGCCACGCCCAGCCATGCGTGCGCGACCGTCCAGGCCCCGCTCGCGAGCGCGACGCGACCCGCCGCGGCGCAGCGCTTGGCCAGCCGCTCGCGCTGCGGTGCGTCGAGCTGCGCCAGCGCCTCGGCACCGCCGGCCCGCAGCACCGCCGCCGCCGTGGGCATGTCGCCGGCCGAGGTCGAGTCGAGCGCCAGCGCGACCGCGAGCAAACAGTAGCGACGGCGCGACGGCGCGACGCGAGTGTACGAGGCCGCCCGCACGCCCCACGCGAACCCGAATCGGAGCTCGCCTCGCTCGCGGACCACCAGCCCGACTCGCCGCAGGCGATCGAGCGCGTCGAGCAGCTCGGTCGGCTCGCGCTCCGATGCGCGCGCGAGCACCTGGACGTCGAAGCGCTCGCCGATCGCCGCCGCGAGCTCGAGCAGCTCGAGGTCGCCGCTCGGCAGCCGCTCGCGCGCAGCGTCGATCCGTGCGTCGGCGTCCGAGGCCAGCGCGGCGCGATCGATCGCGTGCATGTCCCAGCTCCAACCACCGACGCCGGACTTGATCAGCTCACGCTCGTCGAGCTGCTCGAGGTAGCACCACAGCGGGCCTGGCAGCCGTCGCGTGCGGCGATCGAGCAGCTCGATGAGCCCGCCGAGCGAGCCGAGCTCGACCGCCTTCGAGCCGAGCAGCTCGGTCACCCACTCGACCAGCTCGTCGCGCCGCAGCGCCTCGAGCCGCATGCGCGAGAGCTCGATCCCGCCGCGCTCCAGCTCGCTCAGCCAGGTTGCGATCGGCTGCCCAGGCTCGAGCGCCGGGTCGGCGCAGCCGAGCAGCACGACCATCGGCGTGCTCGCGCGCAGCAACACCCGCAGCAACGCCAGGTCGTCCGCGCTCGCGTCCTCGAGGTTGTCGAGCGCGAGGGCCAGCGGCGCGCGCTCGCCCAGCGCCTCGAGCAGGCGAGACAGCGCGAGCTCGAAGCGTCGACGCTCGGCGTGGAGATTGAGCTTCGGCACGGCCCCCGAAGCGACGCTGGGGAAGCTCGGCACGCGCTCGGCCACCACCGCCGCGATCGATCCCAAGCGCCCGCGCAGGTGCTCGACCATGCGCGCGCGTGCAGGCGCGGCGTGGGTCCCGAGCTGCGCGACCATGTGATCGATCGCGGCGAGCAAGGCAGCGTGCGGCGCAGCGTCGCGCTCGAACCGAGCGAGCCCGAACAACCCCTCGCGCACCGCCACCGTCTCGTCGAAGCACTCGAGCAGCGTGCTCTTACCGACGCCGGCCGGGCCGTGCACGACGATCGTGCGCACACGCCCCGAGTCGTGCGCCTGCGCGAGCTCGCGACCGAGCTCGCGCAGCTGCGGCTCGCGACCGTGAGGATCGCCGGAGCGCATCAGCATCGTCGGTCGATCGTCGACGCCGAGCACGAACTCCGGCGCTTCCACGCCGCTCGTGTGCGCCTCGGCGAAGCGGCGCAGATCGGCGAGCAGCCCGGCGGCCGACTGGTAGCGATCGCGCGGGGCCTTGGCCAGCAGCTTGGCCACGATCGCGGCCAGCCACGGCGGGACTCCGGGCAGCGCCCGCGGGACCCGAGTGCGCCGCACGTGGCGATAGCCGCTCGGCGAGTCGGCCACGAACGGCGGGCGACCGGACAGCACGCGGTGGAAGCACGCGCCCAACGAGTAGAGATCGCTGCGCACGTCGGCGCTCGGACGGTGACGGTCGAGCTCCGGCGCGAGGTAGGGCAGCACGGCCTCGAGCTCGCCCGCCTCGATCTGCGCGGCGCGTTCACAGTCGAGCAGGATCGGCAGCCCCGGCGGACCGATCTGCACGCGCTGGCTGGGCGCGTCGAAGTAGAGCGTGCACGGTCGCAGGTCGTCGTGCAGCAGCCCGCGCCCGTGCAGCTCCGCCAGCGTCTGCACCAACGCGAGCGCGATCGGCAGGAACGGCTCGACCGCCAGCCCCTTCGCGCCGGCCAGCCGCTCGAGCGCGACGCCCTGCTCGCGCTCGTGCACGATCGTCACCCGACCTTCGCCGCGCTCGAGCGCGAGCGGCCACATCACCCCGTCGACCGCCAGCGCACGCAGCCGCTCGAGCTAACGCTCGATGCGAGCGAGCGCGAGCGGATCGTCGAGCGTGTAGGTCTTGCAGCGGACGGTCGCGCCGTCGCGCTCGGGCAGCGGATGGTTCACGACCCCTCCGCGAGCGCGACGCCCTGAATGTACGCGGCGAGCTCGTTGCCGAGCAGCACTGGCGAGGGTGCAGGCTCGAGCTCGTCGACGCGCGTGAGCGTGCCGTCGGCCGCCAGCGAGAACAGGGTCTGCGGCACGCTGGTCGTGCCGACCGCGTCGAGTCCATCGCTCGTGCTCTCGACGCTGTAGAGCAGCAGATCACCGTCGTCGTCGATCGCCAGCGTCGCCATCGCGACACCGACGTAGCGCTCGAGCCCGGACGCCGAGACCCGCACGACCACGCCAGCCTCCGCGGTCAGGTCGTCCCCGTACTCGGTGCAGGTCCACGCGACGAAGCGCCCGTCGGGCGACACGACCGGCGCGCTCGGGTTGTTGCACACCGTGATCTCGACGCTGAGCGCCCGCACGCCGTCGAGGTCGGCCCGGTAGACCGGCCCCGCGCTCGAGCTGAGGATCGCCGCGCGGCCCTCCGCGGCGGTGCTCCAGTACATCGGCGGCACGAAGATCGTCGGCAGGCTGTCGACGCGGTCGCGCGCGCGATCGAAGCGGTGCAGCTGACCTGGACCGATCCAGATCGAGACCTCGCGATCGAGCACCTGCAGCAGCCGCAGGTCGTGGTTGGTCTGGGCCTCGGCCAAGCTCGGCGGCAACGTGAGCGGCCCGGCCGTGCTCGGCGAGCGACGATCGAACAACTCCCACGGCCCCTGCTCGGCGTCCGCGAAGATCGCCAGCTCGCCCTCGGGCGAGACGCTCACGCTCGCGTAGCAACCCAGCTCCTCCACGCACTCGCGTGCTTCGATCACGCTGTCGGGCAACGCCCCCAGCCCCACGGCCTGGGCCTCCAGCGCGATCACCAGCGGCTGGTCGACGCGCGTGGGATAGCGATGGAAGCTCGCTCGCCCGACACCGGCCGCGAACACCACCGGCGCCCGAGCGGCCGCGACCGTCCAGCGCAGCGACGTGTCGCGAGTCAGCGGCGCGACGGTCCCATCCTCGCGGCGGGCGAGCGCGAGCCCAGGCGCGAGCGGAACCACCACGAGCCCGCCGTCGACCGGGTCGATCCAAGTCAGCGCACGATCGGCGAACTCGACGATCGTGTCGCCTTCGAAGGGCGTGGGCGGCAGCAAGAGCGGCAGCCGCCGCCCGTCATCGAAGTCGAACCACGCACCGCTGCGATCGCCGGAGCGGACCAACACCCCGCGCCCGTACGGATCCAGCTGCACGCGCTCGACCGGCTCACTCTGGCCGAGCACCTCGAAATCCCGCAGCTCGCCGCGATCGTAGACGTGAATGCGCCGGTGGCCCTCGCCCCCGAAATCGTCCACCCAGATCGCCCGCGCCTGAACCGGCTCGGCACCACACCCGCTCGCGAGCGTGGCCACGCATGCGAGCGCCGACGCGCGCGAAGTCACGCAGTCTGACCATCCCGCACCGCGCACTCGCCCAACCTATCACACCACGCGTCCGGCAGACCCTACAGCGGCCGCAAGGCCCCGCTTGCGCCCCTCCGCGCCATCGTGCAGGCTCGGCCCCCCATGGCCGAGGACGACGACACGATCGACACCAATGGTGCCGGAGACTCCACCGGAGATGACGACGGTGACGAGCTGATGATCGAGGAGGGCACCGAAGAGGAGCTCGCAGCCGCCGAAAACGAGCAGCTGCAGGCCCTGCAGAAGGCCGCCTCGGAGATCGAGCTGGTCGTGCTCCCGCTCTCGTGCACCAACGAGGGCAAGGGCGCGCCGCTGTCCATGGGCGTGCAGCGCTGGCTCGCGCAGGAGCTCGCGCGCGCCGGCATCAAGGCCGCCGCGCCGGTGTTCACCGCGATCGCCGAGCAGCAGGGCCGCAAGATCCCCGCGCTGTTGATCTACCGCGACGCATGGACGGACGCGCGCGCGCTGCAGGGCGCCGGTCGCTTCGCCAACGCCAAGCGGCTGATCACCGGCGACTTCCACGTCTCCGAGGAGAAGCTGAGCTTGAAGCTGCGGCTCGCCGACATCCATCAGGACGGCGAGACCAAGGTCGAGAGCGGCGAAGGCGATGAGCCGCCTACCGTGCCCGGTCGGATCGAGACCGTCGCCGAGTGGTCGACCGAGACCACCGCCGAGGGCGTGGGCGAGCAGCTGTTCGCCGCGCTGCAAGAGATGGCCGCGAAGAACGGCCAGACCGTCACCCACGAGGACTGGACGCAGGCGCTCGGCACGTCGGACAAGCAGGCGATGCTGAGCTTCCTGGTCGGGCTCGGCAACCTCTCGGCGCTGCAGGGCCGCACGGTCCCGGCGACCGCCGATCAGCTGCTCAACCCGCTGATGGACGCGATCAACCGCGATCCCAAGATGGACGGCGCGATGGAGGCTCTCCACGCCATGACCGACATCTTGCTGGCGATCCAGAGCGACCGCACCTCGATCCCGCTCTCGCTGCAGGCCCTGTCGATCGCCGCGCAGCGCCGCAAGGACGACCCGGAGGCGTGGCATCACCTGGCCGTGGTCGCGCGTCGGCTCGGCGATCTGCCGACGGCCGTCAACGCCTTCAACCAGGCGTTCAACATCCAGCCGACCAACGTCCAGATCGCCGTCAACTTCATCCAGACGCTGCGCCGCGCGGGCGACAGCGAGAACGCGCTCAAGGTCGCCCAGCATGCCGTCGAGCAGGGCAACGAGGCCGCGCCGATCCTCGCGTTGCTCGGCAGCCTGCTGATCGAGATCGACGACTTCGACGCCGCCGAGCCGTTCCTGCGCCGGTCAATCGACGAGGGCCAGATCCCGAGCGCCTACGGCGACCTCGCCAACGTGCTGTGGGACCGCTCCGAAGAGGACAGCGACGAGCAGCGTGAAGATCGCGACGACGCGATCGGCCTGCTGCGCACGGCCGTCGGGCTCGCGCACGTGGCCAAGTCGACGCTCGACATGCTCCTCGATCTCGCGACCGAGGAGGAGCACGAGGAGGCCGAGCAGCTGCTGCGTCTGGCCGGCGAGAAGCACCCCGACAACCCGGCCGTGCTGACCTCGCTCGCGACCTTGCTGATCGAGAGCGAGGAGCCCGACCAGGCCCGCGAGTGGCTCGAGAAGCTGCTCGCCCTGCCCCGCCGCTCGCTCGACGACGACGCCTTCGCGCGCCGGGCCAAGCTCGGCCTCGACATCCCCGACTTCGAGGATCGCTACGAGCAGGCCATCGATCAGGTCAACAGCCAGGAGCCCAGCAAGCAGGCGCAGGCGGCCGTGTTCCTGCGCGAGGTCATCGCCAAGGATCCGCGCTACTGGCAGCCGCACCTGATGCTCGCGCTCGCCGTGCGCGAGAGCGAAGGCGACGCCGCTGCGCTCAGCCACCTGATGAACGCCGTGCGCCTGCGGCCCAACGACGCGCAGATCCGCCAGCTGATCGCCGCGATCCTGCGCAAGCAGGGCCGTCCGCGCGAGGCCGTCGAGCACCTGCGGGCGGTCGTGGCCCTCAATCCGCGGGATGTCGAGCCGGTGATCAACTTGGCCGCGTGCATGCGCGACGCGAACATGTTCGGCGAGGCGCGGCAGATCTGTACGGCCGCGCTGCAGATGATCCCGAATCATCCGCAGTTCAAGGCGATCCTCGACAGCTTGCCGAAGAGCTGATTCAGCCCGGAGGGGCGTGATGACAATTGGCGGTCGCCTCGCCAGTGGTGCGCGCTAGCGCACCGCTGGTAGGTTGGGTGATCCTGCACGAGCCCGAGCTGCTGTTCGGCGACCAAGTTCGCTGTCCCGACCTCGCAGGCTGGCGAGTCGAGCGCTACGAGGAGCCCGAGGACAACCCAATCACCTTGGTGCCCGACTGGATCTGCGAGGTGCTCTCCCCCACCACCGCGCGCATCGATCGAGTCGAGAAGATGCCGCTCTACGCCGAGCATGGCGTGGGCCACCTGTGGCTGGTCGATCCGATCCTCGAGACGCTCGAGGTCTATCGCCGCGAAGGCAACCTGTGGGTCGTCGCCTCGACCCACGCCGCCGACGAGCACGCTCGGCCGGAGCCGTTCGGCGCGGTGCCATTCGATCTCGCGGCCGTGTTTCGCAAGCCGAACGAATAGTCGAAGCGCTCAGCTCATCCGGTCCGCAGCGGCGTCCATGGCCTTGGCCAGCTCGACGCACAGCTGCGAGACGCCGCCGAGGTCGTGCGACCAAATCTCCACATCCACGCGATTGTAGACGTTCGACCAATTCGGGTGGTGATTGAGCCGCTCGGCCGCGAAGCCGACGCGCAGCATGAACCCGAGCGCGCTCGGGAAATCGCTGAATGTGAAGGTTCGATGCAGGCGCTGGCCGAAGCTCCACTTCGACAATTCGCCGGCCGCGGCCTCGCGCTGTTGCTCGTCCAGTAGCTGATTGCTCGGTCGCTTCATTGCGCTCCTATCGGGGCTTGTCGACGCGCGCGCTGCCGTCGGGGTTGACCTCGAAGGCCACGCGGATCACCAGCGTGCCGTCGTCGTCGAACAGCTCGTCCGGCGGGTTGGGGAACGGGCCGGCGGCACGAAGCGCGCGCACGGCTTCGGCGTCGAGGTACTCGACGTCGCTCTCGCGCACGAAGCTCAGCCGCTCGATCGCGCCGCTGCGATCGAGCTCCACTCGCAGCACGGTCGAGTGCAGGTGGTCGCCAAGCTGGATGCGCTGCGGATCATGGCGGACGATCGCGGCCTCGCAGTCGTAATGCTCGAGGATCCGCTCGTGCATGCGGGCATAGAATGCGGCGTGGAGGTGCGCGCGGCTGTCGAGCAGACGTGGGCTCGCCGGCTCGGCGTTGGGCATGGTCGCCGGCGGACGCGGAGCCGCGAAGTTCTCGCTGAGCACGTTGGGCGAGCCGGCGAGCAGGCGCCATTGCTCGCTCGGGTCGACCGCGGTCGGCTGCGTGTCGGCGAGCGGGGTGTCGGCGAGCCGACCGTCGTCGGCAGCGACCAGCGGCGCGGGCGTCGACGCGGGCTCTGGCTGCGGCTCGGCGGGTTGTTGCACGGGCTTGCTCGCGCCCGAGCGTCCGCCGCTCGGCGCCGCGGGGATCGACGGCGCAGCGCTCTCCTCCTCGACGTCGGCGTCGTGCTCGGCGATCCGAGCGGCGTCGATCGGTCGGCGTCCGTTGGCCTGATTGTCGGGCACGAACTGCAGCGACTCGCTCGCGTCCGGCTCGATCAGCTCGAGCTCGAACGCCGCGCGCTCGCTCGTCCGCGGGGCGAATCCCTGACCCAACGAGCGCGCCAGCGCGTGCCCGCCCGGCACGATCAAGGCCGCATGCGCGAGCAGGGCCGCGGCCAAGCAGCCGAGCCACAAGCCCCAAGGGATGTCGCGCCGCCGCGCCAAGACAAGCCCGAGTATACGCTCAGTCTACTTGGCAGCGCGGGCGCTCGGAGGCCTCGGGATCGATCGCAGCCTCGCGCAGAATCGCGGCGTAGACGGCGGGCGCGTGATCGATGGCCTCGGGCGGCGTCGCCAGCAGCATGACGGTCGCGGGCTCGGCGTCGGCGACGTCGGGCAAGCGATGCTCAATCACCCGGCCGATGCGATAGCCCGCGCGCCACAGGTCCCACGCACGCCAGCGCGGCTGCGTGCCCGCGGCCGCGAAGCTGCCGGGTGAGGCCGCGATCCGCTCGGCGAAGGCCTCTGGCAGCGGGCCCGAGGCGGTCGCCGAGATTTCATCGTCGAGACCTTCGAGCAGCTCGAACAGCGCGGGCTGATCGTCGGTGACCGGACCCCGGTGCACGGCGAGCTGGACCAGCGAGCCATCACGCAGCTCGAGCGTGTCGAGCAGACCGTCGACGATCGGCAGCTCGAACGGCACATCGCGATCGAGGCTCATCGGCGTCGTCCCGATCGGCGTGCGCACCACCACTCCGCCGAGCTCGCACCGCTGCGCCCGATGATCGACCAGGTAGGCCTCGGGATCCTCGACGATGACCAGCACCAGCGCGACGACGTTGGTCAGCAACACCGCGCCGACCACCGCCCCGAGCGAGCGTCGGACCCAGCGCGGAGCGTCGACCGGGAAGGCGACCACGCTCAGCGTCGCGACCAGCATCGTGACCAACAAGGCGACGGGCGCGACGCTGGAGCCGATCAGCCCCGGCCAGCTGGTGAGCAGGTTGGCGACCAAGAGCAGCGTCAGCGTGACCACCAGGTTGCGACGCGAGCGAGCGGCCAGCAGCGGCGTGCGACGAGGCGTCAGCAGCCACAGCGCCGCCGCGATGGCCCCGATCGCCATCAGGTTGCCGCCGGTCGGCGCGACGATCGCGAGCCCGTCGAGGCCCAGATCCCAGAGCAGCGGCAGCGCCATCACCGACGCGGCCACGCCTGCGAACGCGGCCAGCACGGTCGCGCAGGCCATCCGCGCCGCGCCGAGCATGCGCTCGACCACCTGCCCGGCCAGCCAGATCGCGTAGACGTCGAACAGCAGCCCGACCAGATCGACGTGGATCCACGCCGAGGTGAACACCCGGCCCCACGATCCCGCCGTGCCTGCCCGCCAGAGATCCTCGGACATGGCCCCGAGCTCGAGCAGCCCCAGGCTGCCGCCGCCGCGCAGCAGGTGCACGCCGTAGACCAGCGAGAGCGTGAACATCACCGCGTAGGTCATCCACGGTCGCGTCTGCGTGCGCACGGTCGGCGCCGCGATCACGAACGCGCGCAGACGATCGCCGACCAGCTCCACGTAGCCGCGCAGCTCGGGACCGATCTCGGGGACCGCGAGCAGGCCCTCGCTCGGCAGCGCTCGGCGTACGCCGTCGAGCAGCGATCGGGCGGCCTCGAGCACGCGATGATCGCGAGGTCCGGCGAGATCCTCCACGCGACTGAGCGTCTCGACCGCTTGCTTGGGCTCACCCGCCCGCGCCAACGCGATGCCCTTGAACAGCTCGGCGGTCGCCGCGGTCAGGCCCAGCTCGGCGAAGCGCTGACGCTTGACGATCTCGTCGACCGGCTCGACCGCGCCCGCGTACGCGAGGAAGGTCAGCCGCGCCTGCCCGAGCAGCTCGGCCGTGCCCGGGTCGCCGCCGATCGGCCCCTCTTCGAGCGCACGCAGCAACCCCGCCGCGGTGTCGAGCCGTCCCGACTCGCCGTACGCTCGCAGCAAGCTCAGCGCGAGGCTCGGTCGCAGCGCGGCGTAGCCGGGATGAAAGCGGCGCTCGTAGTGAGCGATGCCCTCGTCCCAGCGCTGCCCGTGAAACAGCATCGCGACGATCTGCTCGTGGATGACCGCGAGCTCGGCCGCGTCGTCGGCCTCGTCGGCGAGCCGACGAAAGTGGGCGAGCGCAGCGTCGACGCCCTTGCGCTCGAGCAGCGACAGACCCTCGAGGATCGGCAGCTGTCGGCCCAGGCCCGAGCCCGGCATCAAGCTCGCGCGCAGGCTCGACATGCGCGCGACCCAGATCAGGCGGCCGCGCGAGAACGCGAAGCGCGAGCCGTGCTCGAGCAGCCACGGGACGATCACCGTCAAGACCACCAGCGCCAGGGCGAGCACGCCGAAGAAGCGGTCGCCGCCCATCGCCAGCACCGAGACCACCAAGCCACTGCCGACGATCAGCGCGTAGCCGCGACCGATCCCCTCGCTGCGCCGAAGCAAGCGCACCAGCGTGGCTGCACAGACGATCGCCGCGAGCAACAGCAGATGGTCGAACAGCTCGATCTGCACGGCGGCCCCGTCTACCCGCCGTCGGCCGGGGACCGGCCCCCGTCAGCCGCGGAGCGGCGTGGAGCCTCGTCGGCCGCGGAGCGGCGTGAGGACTCGTCAGCCGCGGACCGGCGCGGAGACGCAGCCACGGTCTCGAGGTGGCCCATCGCACGGAACTTCGCGTAGCGAGCCGCGAGCAGCTCGTCGACCGACATCGCGGAGAGCTGCTCGAGCTGGCCGTGCAGCGCTTCCTCGAGCGCAGTGGCGGTGATCGTGAGCCCACGGTGCGCGCCGCCGATCGCCTCGCGCACGACCTGATCACAGATGCCGAGGTTGAGCAGATCCTCGGCTGTCATCCGCAATTGCTCGGCGGCCGTCTGCTCGGCGTCGGCGTTCTTCCACAGGATCGAGGCGCAGCCACGCGGCGAGATCACCGAGTAGACCGAGTGCTCGAGCATCAAGATGCGATCGGTCAGGCCGATCGCCAGCGCACCACCCGAGCCGCCCTCGCCGATCACCACCGAGATGCTCGGCACGCGCAGCGAGGCCATCAACTCGAGGCTCGCGGCGATCGCCTCGGCCTGCCCGCGCTCCTCGGCGTCGAGGCCCGGGTACGCGCCCGCGGTATCGATCAGGCAGACGATCGGCAGGCCGAACTGCTCGGCCAGACGCATCAGTCGCTGGGCCTTGCGGTAGCCCTCGGGCCGCGCCATGCCGAAGTTCCGCAGCACGTTCTCCTTGGTGTTGCGGCCCTTCTGATGGCCGATGATCATCACTCGACGGCCACGCAGCCGGCCCATGCCACCGACGATCGCAGGGTCGTCTGCGAACGCGCGGTCGCCCTTGAGCTCGACGAACTCGGTCGTCATCTCGCCGATGTAGTCGAGCGTGTACGGGCGATCGGGGTGCTTGGCCAGCTGCAGCTGCTCCCACGGAGTCAGCCGCGAGTAGTGCTCGCGCTGCAGCTCGGAGGCCTTGGCCTCGAGCCGGGCGATCTCCTTGGCCATGTCCTCGTTGCCGCCCGCGAGCAGCAGCTTCAGCTCGCGGATCTTGCCTTCGAGCTCGACGATCGGCTTTTCGAAATCGAGGACGCGCGTGCTCATTGCAAGAACTCCGCGACGCGGGCCACCGGGGCGGCAGCGGGATGCTCGATGTGGACGATCCGATCCATCGCGAGAAGGGTCCGAAACTGGTGACGGAAGTAGGTCCGCTGGCGGCGAGCGTACTTCTTGGTGGCCTGCTTGATTGCTCGAGTCGATTGTTCGAGCGAGCTCTTGCCCGTGATGTGGTCGAGCAGCTCCCGGTATCCGAGGCTCCGCATCGCCTTGTGGCGAGCATCATAACCGTCTGCAACGAGGTTCTCCACCTCGGCCACCCAGCCGCGGGTGAGCATCGCCTCGCAGCGCCGCTCGATCGCCGCGTCGACGGCCGCAACGCCGGGATCGAGCACGATCATGAGGATGTCCAGCAGCGGCCGTGGGGGATCGCGCTTTCGCACTGCGCTGATCGGCTCTTGGTGCAGTTCGCACAACCATAGCGCCCGCAGGGCTCGAACTACGTTCTGCGGATGAATCTCGGCTGCGGTCTCGGGATCACGCTCGCTCAGAGCACGGTGCACGGCGCCTGGCTCGCCCGCTTCACGGTTCATCCAAAGTTGCTCGAAGCGCTCGCGCTCGGGACCGTGATCGTCGATGCGCGCTCCTCCGTCGCTCGAGTGTGTCCAACCCGCAGCACGCAAGTAGAGGCCGGTGCCACCACAAAAGATCGCCGGCCCGAGCTCGAGCTGCTCGCGCGCGAGTCGACCGTACTCGCCGGCCGAGAATTCCTGATCGGGCTCGACGAGATCGAGCAACTCGTGCGGCACCCGTCGGCGCTCCTCGGCGCTCGGCTTGGCCGAGCCGATGTCGAGCTTGCGATAGACCTGCACCGAGTCGCAGCAGAGGATCGATCGATCGAAGCGCTCGGCCAGCGCGAGCGCGAGGCCGGACTTGCCGGACGCGGTCGGCCCGACGATCGCCACGGCGCGCGGCGTGGTCATGACTCTCCACCCAACAGCGCCGCAGGTGACCAGCGGCGGATCCCGGGGATGCGATCGAGCGGGCCGTCGTGCTCGCGCAGCAGCTCGGCGATCCAGCGTCGCGCGAGTCGAGGGCTGCTGTCGATCGTCGCCGCGCTGACTTGCGCGACCGCGTCGGCGAAGCCGCTCGCGTCCTGCTTGCCGATCTCCAGCCACGGCGTGAGCCGATCGAGCAGCGCCCCGACGCCGCGCACGTCGAGCAGCTTGGGCAGCACGGCCGGGACCGCGCGGACC
>DATLLB010000889.1:0-19725 GCA_035538075.1 Enhygromyxa sp. | reverse complement strand
CTTCAGCTGCGCCTCGAGCTCGCGCAGCTCGAGGCGCAGCTGAAGGCCGCCGAGCTCGACACCGCGAAGGCCAACCTCAAGGCGGCCAAGCGGGAGATCGGGGCGCTCGATTCCGACGCCGAGGCGATCGACACCTCGGCCAGCGCGACCGTGGAGGACGCACGCGCGGCGCTGGCCCAGGCCCAGAGCGATCTGGCCACGGCCGACAGCGATCTGGTCCAGCTCGAGACTCGCCTCGCTCGCCAGCAACGCATGAAGATCGTCGCGCCGCGTTCGGGCACGGTGCTGCGACTGATCGCGCGCGAGGGCGGGGAGATCGTCGCGTCGGGCGACGCGGTCGCGGCCTTCGTGCCGGACATGCGCTCGAGCGCGGTCGAGCTGTGGGTCGCGGGCAAGGACGGTCCGCTGATCAGCCCCGGTCGCAAGGTCCGGCTGCAGTTCGAGGGCTGGCCGGCGGTGCAATTCGTGGGCTGGCCGTCGGCGGCGGTCGGGACCTTCGGTGGAGTGGTCGAGTTCGTCGACGCGACCGCCGACGAGCAGGGGCGCTTCCGCGTGGTCGTGATCCCGGACTGCGACGACGAGCCATGGCCCGACGGGCAGTGGCTGCGGCAAGGCGTGCGCGCGAACGGCTGGATCCTGCTCGAGCAGGTGCGGCTCGGCTTCGAGCTGTGGCGGCAGATCAACGGCTTTCCGCCGGCGCTCGACAGCAACCCGCCGACCAACAGCACGACCGCGGCGATCAGCCCGGGAGGCTCGCCGTGATCCGCTTGGCCTTGCTCGCGCTGTTGAGCGCGCCGCCCGAGCTGCCCACGCTCGAGCGACCCGCGGTCGAGCGCGTCGACACACAGCGCGACGAGGTGCTCGCGCTGGCGGACGTGCTCGCCAGCATGACCGCTCATGACCCGCGCTTGGCGGTGGCCGATCACGCAGTCACGGATGCCGAGGGCCAGGTGATGTCGGCTCGCGGTGGCTTCGACACCTCGGTCCAGTTCACGCAGTTCTTCGAGCCGCTCAACCGCACGGCGATCAGCCGCGTGCACGTCGAGCAGGCTACGCCGCTGTTCGGGCTCTCGGCCTGGGCCGGCTATCAGATCGGCGTCAGCAGCAATCCCTTGGTCACGCCGGTGTGGGAGCCGGGCAGCGCCGGGCGCTTGATGACGGCCACCGGCGGCGAGCTGTTCGCAGGCGTGACGCTGCCGCTCGTGCGCGACAGCTGGGTCGATGGCCGCCGCACCGAGCTCGCGCAGTCCAAGCTCGAGCGCGAGCGACTGGGAGAAATACGCGACGCGACGCAGCTGCAGCTCGAGCTCGAGGCTGCGACCGCCTACTGGGACTGGGTGGCGGCCGGGCTCGAGGTGGAGATCGAGCGGCGCGTGCTCGATCTCGCGGTCGTGCGCCAGGATCGGTTCCTGCGGCAGATCGAGCTGGGCGCGGTCGATCGACTGGTCGGCGTCGACAACCAGCGGGTGATCCTGGATCGCGAGGGCCGCGTGGTCTCGGCCGAGCGGGCGTTTCAGGCCGCCGCGCTGCAGCTCTCGATGTATCTGCGCGACGGCTCCGGGCAGCCGCTGGTGGTGGGGGTCGAGCGGCTGCCGAGCGAGCTGCCCGAGCTGCCGTCGCCCGACGCGATCGATCTGCAGGCCGACATCGACACCGCGCTGGCGCAGCGACCCGATCGCGCGGCCCAGCTGCGCAGCCGCGAGCAGTCCGATCTCGAGCTGCGCTGGGCTCGAAACCAACGCACGCCGCGAGTCGACCTCTCGGCCTGGGCCTCGCAGGAGCTGGGCCGCAATCCGACCCTCGACTCGGGCGAGACCACGCCGCAGCGGACCGAGCTGGTCACGACGCTGCATGTCGAGATCCCGATTCCGATGCGATGGGCTCGCGGCCGCGTGCAGTCGGCCGAGGCCTCGCTCGACATCGCCGGGCAGCAGCTGCGCCTGCTCGACGACCAGATCGCCGTCGAGGTCACCGACGCCCACTCGGCCGTGGTCGCCGCTCACAAGCGCGCGCTGCTGGCCGGTGAGCAGGTGGCGTTGACCGAGGAGCTCGCTCAGGCCGAGCTGCGTCGCTTCGAGCTCGGCGACGGCGACCTCCTGCAGGTCAACCTCCGCGAGCTGACCATCGCCGACGCGGCCGGGGCCCGAGTCAGGGCCGTCGCCGACTACTTCATCGCCAAAGCCAACCTCGAGGTCGCCAAGGGCGGGGGCGTCGTTCCCGTCGATCCCTAAGGAGTTCGCCCGTGCCCAATCAATGGCTCAACTACCACCACCTGCTCTACTTCTGGACGGTCGCCCGCGAAGGCAGCATCGGCGCCGCCGGGACCCGGCTGCAGCTGGCTCATCCGACGATCAGCAGGCAGATCAAGACGCTCGAGGACCAGCTCGGCGTCACGCTGTTCGATCGTTCGGGGCGCAAGCTCGCGCTGACCGAGGTCGGGCGCATCGTGTTTCGCTACGCCGACAACATCTTCTCGCTCGGCAGCGAGCTGGTCGATGTGCTGCAGGACGCTCCGCACGGGCGCCTGCGCCTGCGCGTGGGCATCGATCATGCGATCGACAAGCTGATGGCCTATCGGCTGCTCGAGCCGGCGCTGCGCGACGGCGAGGGGCTCCAGGTGATCGGCCATGAGGATCACTTCGAGCAGCTGTTGAACCGGCTCGCTCGTCACGAGCTCGACTTGGTCATCTCCAACACGCCGCTCGGGCCCGACAGCAACATCAAGGCCTGCAACCATCTGCTCGGTCAGAGCCCGGTCAGCTTCTTCGCCGCGCCGGCCCGCGCCGAGCAACTGCGCAGCGAGTTCCCGCGCTCGCTCAACGGCACGCGCTTCTTGCTGCCGCTGCACGGCAGCGTGATCCGGCGCGAGCTCGATCGCTGGTTCGAGGCCGAGCAGCTGCGGCCGGACATCGTCGGGCAGTTCGAGGGCAGCGCGCTGCTGACCGTGTTCGGACAGCTGGGCGTCGGCGTGTTCGCAGGGCCCAGCGTGATCGAGGCCGAGATCGAGCAGCAGCTGGGCGTCGAGACGATCGGGCGGACCGACATGATCCACGAGCGCTTCTATGCGATCAGCGAGGAGCGGCGCATCCGGCATCCGGGCGTGGTTGCGATCATCCGCTCGGCCAAGGCGACGTTCGACGCGACCGAGCTGGGGAGCCTGGAGGTGGAGCCGGAGCTCGCAGCGGACGCGGAGCACTCGCCCGAGCCGCGCCTCGCCGGGTGACGGACTAGCTCGGATTCACGTGCACGGCGACCTCTTCGACGCGCCGGCACTGCGCGATCACGGCGTCGCTGACGGCGTGGGCGATCGCGTGGCCTTCGGTGACGGCGATGCGGCCGTCGACGCTGATCTCCATGTCGGCGCGCAGGTGAGTGCCGAGCGGGTGGACGCGCAGCCGATCGACCGAGATGACGCCTTCGACGTGGCTCGCGACCCGGGCGATCTTCGCGGTCAGCTCGTGATCGGGGGCGCGATCCATCAGCACGCCGATGCCCTCGTAGATGCTGCGCAGTCCTTGCCAGCCGATCAGCAGGCCGATCGCGATCGCGGCCGCGGGCTCCAGCCAGTGGAGGCCGAAGATCGCACCGATGATCGCGATCATGATCAGCGCGCTGGTCAGCATGTCGCCGGCGTTGTCGCGGGCGATGGCGATCAGGATCGCGCTGTCGAGCTCGCGTCCGCGGCGATCGGTCACGCGCCAGAGCCCGAGCTTGACCGCGATCGTGACCAGCTCGGTGAGCACGGCTGCGAGCCCGAGCAGGTCGGCGGTGACGGTGCTCTGACCTCGCAAGGCCGTCCAGATCAGCCCGCCGCCAGCGGCGACGATGGTCAGGCCGACGAGCAAGGCCGTCAGCGCCTCGGCGTTGCCGTGGCCGTAGTGATGATCGCGATCGGGCGGGCGCGAGGCGTAGCGCCAGCCGATCCACGCGCCCGCGTTCATCAGGACGTCGCTGAGCGAGTGCACGCCGTCGGCCAGCAACGCGCGCGAGCCTGCGACCGCACCGACCGACAGCTTGAGCGCCGCGAGCCCCGCGTTGGTCACGACGCCGAGTCGGTGCGCGCGGGCGATCAGCTGTTCGCGGGCTTGGGCGTCCGTCACTGGCCACAGTCTGGCACCGACTCGACGGGTCTGGCAGTCGCGGCGCGAGCCGAGCATCTTGCCGACATGCTCACGCGTCGTCGCTCTTCGAAGGTTGCGCTGGTGCTGCTCGCGTCGCTCTCGGCCTGCAAATCCAGCGGGCCCGAGCGTGACGGAGGCGGCGCGCAGGAGGCTGGCTCGAGCGCGGCTGAGCAGGCGAGCGGACCGATCTCTCGCGCGCGCGGGATGACCAAGGCCTTCGCGACCGAGCTGCAGTCGACCTTGCTGGCCGCGATCGAAGCCGGCGGTCCGGCGCACGCGATCGATGTGTGCAAGCAGGCCGCTCCGAAGATCACCGCCGCGCAGGGGAGCGAGGGCTGGACGCTGAGTCGCACGGCCCTGCGCGTGCGCAATCCTGGCAACGCCCCGACCTCGTGGCAGCGAGACGTGCTCGCGAGCTGGCAAGCGCAGCTCGAAGCGGGCGAGGTTCAGGATGTCGCGTCGCTCGAGTGGTTCGACATCCACGACGGCGAGCTCCGCTACATGCGGGCGATCCCGCTGGGTGGCGTGTGCGTGGGCTGCCACGGGCCGGTCGAGCAGATTAGCGCCGAGGTGAAGGCGGCGCTGGCCGAGCGATATCCCGATGATCAGGCGACCGGCTTCGAGGTCGGCCAGCTGCGCGGCGCCTTCGTGGTCATGGGGCCCGTCGATTAGTCGCTGCGCTCGAATACGTGCCACCATCCGCCGCGTGTCCATCCGCGTCACCGAGCTGCGCTTTCGCGTCGAGACCACCCGCAGCAGCTTCTCGCCACAGACCGATGACGACGCCGCGACCTCGACCACCGAGACGTTGTGCGTCAGCGTCGGGCCTGCGCTGCTCGTGCTCGCGCGAGACGACCA
Organism: Enhygromyxa sp.; assembly: GCA_035538075.1. Taxonomy (GTDB): domain Bacteria; phylum Myxococcota_A; class Polyangia; order Nannocystales; family Nannocystaceae; genus Plesiocystis. The sequence goes on along the minus strand of DATLLB010000889.1, from coordinate 14,746 downwards.
AACTCGGGTCATCGACTTCACCCGGCAGACGCTCGTGCGCCTCGATCACGCTGCGCGCACGCGCGAGCGAGAGCCGCTGTTCGCGACCGTGCACGATTGCGTCGCCGGTTACTGGAGCGCCCTGCATGTGCAGCAGGTGGTCGCCGCCGCAGGCAGCGATGCGTTTGGCTCGGTGTGGCAGATCCAGGCGGCGTACGGCGTGCGCCACGAGGACGCCGAGACCACGCCCGCGCCCGAGCGGATCGACGGCGAGGATGGCTCGCGCTGGTCGATCGACGGCCTCGAGATCGCGCACTGCCAGGCCAGCGAGGTCGAGCTCGATCACAGAAGCCTGACGCGTCTGTTCGCCCACGCGACCAACGGACACCCGGAGGTCGCGGCCGGGCTGATCGCCGTTGGTCGCGTGCCAGCGCTGCTGCGCTTGCAGAATCACTTTCCCATCAACCGGGTGGACGAGCGCTGGACCCTCGTCGAGATCCGCGAGCAGGTCGAGCTCGACAGCGAGGCGTTGGTCGCCGCGTACGAGGACGCTCCGGCCGCGAGCCCCGTGTTGGCGCTCGCCCGGCGGCAGCTCGACGGACCGCGCCCGGATCACCTCGCGGCCGCGCGTGCGTCGATCGACGGCAAGCGGCTCGTCGAGGCGCAGCTCGCCTGCATGGCCTACGTGGTCTCGGAGATCAACTCGCTGCCAGCCCAGACCCTGCTGCGCGAGATCGACGGTCGGGCCGGACGCTTCAGCGCGGCGCGGCGGATGTTCGGCCTGATCGCCCCGACCAGCGAGCCCAAGCACGCCGCCAAGCGGGTGACGAAGCTCGCCAGGCTCCGCCGCAAGGCTGGCGACTACGCGTACATGCTCGACGTGTTCATCGGCGAGCACCACCTCGAGGCCGGCCACTACGACGAGGCCGTCGAGGCACTGAGCCGCGCGCTCGAGACTGATCCGTACCTGACCGGCGCGTGGATCAGCATCGGCCGTGCGCATCAGGGCCGGCTCGAGTTCGGCCACGGATGGGTGTGTTGGGATCAGGCGCTGCGTCTGCGGCCGCAGCACAACATTGCGAAGACGGCCCTCGATTGGTGTCGCAACCTCGCGACCAACTATCCGCAGTTCTTTTAGTTGATTGCAATGCGGGTGGGCATCGCAACCGGCGTCGAGGCGGGTGCTTCAGATATTTTCAGCGATCGAGCATCTTTTCGGCTGCGGTCGGTATTACCTTGGGGAGATCGCTCTGCGCAGGATCGTTTCGGCGGCTGAGCCCCATCGATTGTACTGGATCCTGGTGCACTCGACCCAAACTTCGGGTGAGTAGAGCGACTCACCCATGGAGACGACAGCATGGCAGCAAACAAGACACTCAACCTGTGGATGGCGAGCACGGTCACCGAACGCGACGGCCTGGGCAGCGACGACGGACTCGCGGTCGGCGATTTCTGCCTGGTCGACGGGGGCAACTTGTACACGGCGATCGCCGTCGTGGCATCAGCCTCGACATGGCGACCACTGGCTGGCATCCCGACCACCGGACCGTACGCGCTGGCGGCCAAGAACACCTCGGACTCGACCGATTACACCTGCTACGCGATGTCGGCGGTGACGTTCCGTGCCGTGCTCGACGCGCCGCCGAGCACGGTCACGCTGTCGGCCGCGCCCGATCTCAATTGGCCAACCACGCCAACCGTCATCACTGCGACCGAGACCGGCTTCGTGATCATGGGTGGCTCGGCGTTGGTCGCAGCGGGCACTCGGGCTCATCAATACGGGACCTATACGGTCAATTACTGAGAAGGGCGGCAATGTGATGCTTCTGAAAGTCATGCATGATTCAATTGTACAACGATGTGATGCCTGCGGTGCCCGGCGCGAGCTGACGTGCGCGTCGCTCGAAGCCGGCGTCGCCTTCGGGGATCCACCGACGCCGATGAGCCCGGACATCATCGCGCTCCCGGCTTGCTCGAGCTGCGGGGCTCGAGAATTCCTCCAGCGGGTCGCGTCGACCGATCCGGCCGAGGTCTCCGAGACCGCCGAGCACCGCCGAGGGGTCAACGCGCTGCACGCTGCGCTGGTCGCCGCGGGCCGCACTGCGCCGGGCATCCGGGAGTTGATTGCGAAGGGCATCCGCGCCGCGGACACGGCCGTGATCCCATGGAGCTTCTCTGCACGAGAGGGTGGTGAGTGATGGCTACTCGTTTGATTCGTACCGATCGTATCGCCAACATCGCGGACTTTGGCGCTGTCGAAGGCAACCCGACTCAGGCCGCGATTGCGTCGAACTCACTGGCGTTCCGGCTCGCGCTCGCCTCCGGCGCGCGGCGAATCGCGATTCCGGCGGGCACTTGGCACTTCGAGGAGATTCTGTTCGACAACCAAGTGTGGCTCCCGCCTGGGACCGAGATCTTTGGCCAGGGTCGCGTCGGCCAGACGACGCTGATCTATCGCCCCAGCGACGAGGCGATCCCGGCGTTCTCGTTCGCTCCGGGCTCGCCTCCGGCGAAGAGCACGATTCGCGATCTCGCGCTGTTTGGCCCGGTCGCGGGGGAGTCGCCCGACTACCAGCCCGGCGACGACGATCCTCCGCGGGGGATCGGGATCAGGTTCGATGGGTCGTGGTTCTGCCACGTGCGCGATGTGGTGCTCTGGTACTTCGAGGTCGGCATCGATTTCCGCAACAGCGAGCCCGGGCGCTACAACGGATACAACTATGTCGAGCGGTTCGAGGTGAACGGCTGCCGAACTGGCGTGTACATCGGCGATCACACCAACTCTTGCGTGCTGCAGAACGGCCGGATCCAGTCCTCGCTCGCGACCTACACGGTCGAGCACGTAGGCGGCGAGCGCGAGGAAGGCGTCGGCATCGACATCGATGGGACCTTGTCCATGTACTCGGTCCCTCAGGGCGCGCAGGGTGTGGTGATCTCGGGCGTGACGATCGAGGGCGCGCCGCTGTGCCTGCGAATCGCCGCGTCGAAGGACATCGTCGTGCAGGGCTGCTACCTCGAGCCCGGTGAGATCGCAGCCGGGAACATTCGTCGTCGCTCGCTGCACGTCGACGACGTGACCATGGGCCTCTCGATGGTGGGCACGCTGTTCTCGGAGCCGAGTTATCCTGCCGGCGAGTGGGACTGGACGCCCACCTACGTCGAGCTCCCGCCGGAGAATCGCGGGCTCGTCGATGTGTCCCAGTCGCCGCAAGACGGCATCGCTTGGCACATCAACGGCTACGGAGGCGCGATCTCGGGCGCGACGGCGGCCAAGGCCAACCTGCTCAAGAACTCGGACATGAGCCGGGGCGCGATGTTTTGGAGCAGCTCGGTCCCGGCTCCGACGGTCTCGCCCCACCAATCGCCGTTCGTCACCGGTGGCGCCTCGACGATGCTCACCGTGTCGGCGAACACGCTCGAGCACATCTACCAGGACTTCGTCGTCGCCTCCGGGGTTCGCAGCGTCACGGTCGGCGTTCGCTATCAGCTCCTGGATGCGGGGGTGAACGCGTTCCGCATCGACTTGGTCGACCCGTCGAGCGGCACGCGGATCGGATTCTTCTCCGACGTCGGACCCGGCCCGACGGGCTGGCGGATCCGTTCGCTCACTGGCCGCTTCGACGGCTTGGCCGGTGGCGTGACCGGGCCCCGGACCCTGCGGGTTCGCGTGTATCCCTACAATGGGGATCCTTTGGCGATGGCCGATCAGCGCGTGCTCATCGACTCGATCTGGGTGGTCGAAGGCGAGTACGCGGCGAGCTACCGCTCTTATACCGATGGCGTCGAGCTGTTGGTGGGGGATGATCGTGAGCAGTTCTTCGCGGGCGCGGGGGCCATCGTTCCAATCGGCCCGATTGCGGACGGTCCCACGCAGATCCCGGCGAACGCGATTGGCATGACCGTGGAGATGTCGATTCAGGGATCGAGCGCATCGACCACGCCGACCATCCTGCGCGTCGACGACCTGTCGGGGACCTCGTCCACCCGCGATGTCCATGCGCTGGTCGACGGTCGGCCCACGATCATCGACTACACGCTCCCGTTCACGCCGGGCGTGCTGCCGCAGTGGTCGGTGCTTGGCGCGAGCCCGGCGAATGTCGTGGACTATGCGGTGCGGATCAAAGCCTGGATCCTGCGCCTCTGATCAACCTGATCAACGCGGCTCGTCCCGCAGCTCCGCGCCCGGGGCGAGCCGCACCTCGACGGGTACGCCCGAGAGCGCCGCGACGCCGGAGAGCTCGTCGACCGCGAGCTCGTCGGTGAGGTCGTTCATGCTCACCCCGGCGCGCTCGCTGGCCACACGCAGGCGCGTGCCCTCGCGGTTGTGGCCGAACCCGTGCGGGAGGCTGACGACGCCCGGCATGATCGCGTCGCTGAGCTCGAGCGGGACCTCGACCGCGCCCACGCGCGAGCGCACCTGCACGCGATCGCCCGGGCGCAAGGCCAGGCGCTCGGCGTCGTCGGGGTGCATCAACAGCGTGCACATCGGCTTGCCGGCGCCGAGCTTGGCCAGGTTGTGCATCCACGAGTTGTTGCTGCGCAGCAGTCGACGACCGATCATCGAGAACCGCGGACGCTCGGGCGAGGGCGATCGCCAGTGCGTGACGCCGCTTGGGAACGCCCGCTCGAGCCGGCCGAGATCGGCGAGCAGCTGCTCGGGCGCGAGCTCGATGCGACGCTTGCCGGGCAGCCGCTGCGGCAGACAAGGCTCGAGCGGGCCGAGGTCGATGCCGTGTGGGTGACGCTCGAGCGTGGCGCGATCGAGCCCGGCCCGCGAGCGCGACAGGCTCGGCAGCAGCCGTCCGTGCGGGCCCATGCGCAAGCCGAGATCGATCAGCCCGTCGGGCCCGAGCCGCTCGAGCAGCTGATGGACGCTGCGGTTGACCAGCGAGTCCTGGCCGCGCAGGCGCAGCAGCCGAGTCCAGATGCCGTGAATGATCTGCCAGTCGTGCAGGGCCCCGGCCGGCGGCTCGAACAGCGCGGGCGACCACTTGCTGACGTTGCGAACCGCCAGCATGTTGAAGGCGATGTCGTAGTGGCTGCGCTCGAGCGGAGAGGTCGGCGGCAGGATCAGGTCGGCGTGCCGCGTGGTCTCGTTCAAGTACATGTCGATGCAGACCACGAACTCGAGCTTGGCGAGCGCGGCGTCCATGGTCGCGCCGTTGGGAGCCGAGAGCACCGGGTTGCCGGCCAGCGTCAGCAGCCCACGGATCGGCGCCAGCGTGTCTTTTTCACGCCGTCGACCCGGACTCGGACCGTGCTCGGCTTTGCCTCCGCGCGCTCCGACATCCTCGCTTCGCTCGGACCCAAGGTCCGACTCGCCGGCTTGCACATCTTCGGCGAAGCTGGCGATCGGCAGCTCGCCTGCGAACTCCGGGAGCTCGCGGGCGCGGCTGTGCCAGCGACCGAACGCACCCGGACCGATGCCGACGCCCTTGGGCATCGTCAGTGGATCGAACGCGGGGCGAGTGAACATTGCCCCGCCCGGACGATCCAGCGCGCCGGTGAAGATGTTGAGCAGGTTGATCGCCCAGTGAGCGAGCGAACCGAAGCGCTGCGTCGAGGCGCCGACGCGGCCGTAGACGACGCCGCGCCGCTCGACCAGCTCGCGCGCGAGCTCGCGGATGCGATCGGCGTCGATGCCCGTCGGACCGGCGGCGCGCTCGGGGCTGAAGCGCTCGATCGCCGCCCGCGTGCGCACGACGTTGTCGAGCAGCGCGAGCAGTCGGCCGGGACGCTCGCGGCCCTCGATCAGGATCACGTGCAGTAGCGCGAGCAGCAGCAGCGCGTCGGTCTCCGGTCGCACGAACAAGTGCTCGTCGGCGAGCGCGGCGGTCTCGGTCTTGCGTGGATCGACGACCACCAGCTTGCCGCCACGGCGCTGAATCGTCTGCAGACGTCGACGCACGTCGGGCGCGCTCATGATGCTGCCGTTGGAGACCAGCGGGTTGCCACCGACGATCAGCAGGTACTCGGCGCGATCGAGATCGGGTATCGGTAACAACAGCTGGTGCCCGAACATCAGGTACGCGACCAGCATCTGCGGGAGCTGATCGATCGAGGTCGCGGAGTAGCGATGCCGCGTTCGAAGCTCGCGGAGGAACGGCGGCGCGTACAGGACGGTCGCGTGGTTGTGGACGGCCGGGTTTCCGAGGTACACGGCCAGCGCGTCGTTGCCATGCTCGATCTGGAGGCGATGAATTCCCTCGGCGGCGGCGTCCAGCGCCTCATCCCAGCCGATCTCCCGCCAGCCATCACCGCTGCGTCGGAGCGGTCGGCGCAGCCGATCGGGGTCGCTGTGGAGTTGCGCGAGGGCCGGGCCCTTCGGGCAGATGTGGCCTTGGCTGAAAACATCGTCCCGGTCGCCGCGGATGGCGACGATGCGATCACCCTCGTGCTCGATCGCGAGCCCGCACATGGCCTCGCACAGGTTGCAGGTGCGGAAGTGAGTCGCGGTCGAGTGCATCGCCGCGAGTATACGGTCGCGAAACGAGCTATGGTCAGCTTCGAGGAGTCCGGTGGTTTCCGAGCCGTCGCACTTTAATCCAGACGATATCGCCCGCGACGACGAGCTCCTCGCCGAGATTGTCGAGCGCATCGGTCCCGCCCTGGACTTTTGGTTTCAGCCGGAGGTGCGGGGCCTCGAGCGCGTGCCCGAGGGGCCGGCGCTGCTGGTCGGCAATCACAACGGTGGATCGATGTCGCCCGACTCGTTCGTGATCGGCGTCGCGCTCTACCGGGCGCACGGCGTGCAGTCGGTCCCGTACTGGTTGGCGCACGACATGGTGGTGAGCCTGCCGGTGTTTCGCCAGGTCGTGCCGCTCGGGGTCGTGCGGGCCTCGAGCGTGATGGCCCACGCGATCTTCGGCGCCGGTCGCAAGGTGTTGGTCTATCCGGGCGGCGAGCAGGACACGCTGCGCCCGTGGGCTGAGCGTGATCGCATCATCTTCGCCGGCCGCACCGGTTACATTCGGCTAGCGCTGCGCGAGCGCGTGCCGATCGTGCCGATCGTCGTCGCCGGAGCGCACGAGGTGTTCGTGGTGCTCGGCGGTGGCAATGCGCTCGCGCGGCTGCTGCTGACCAAGCCGCTGTTTCGGGTCAAGACCTGGCCGCTGACGCTGAGCTTGCCGTGGGGGCTCACGCCCGGGCCTCCGCCGCTCTACCTGCCGTTTCCGGTGCGGATGATCGGCGAGGTGCTCGAGCCGATTTACTTCGATCACAGCGGGCCCGATGCCGCCTCGGACGAGAGCTACGTGCGGCGCTGCGACGACCTGGTGCGCGCGCGCATGCAGGCAGCCCTCAGTCGGCTCGCGGCCGAGCGACGCGAGACCGGGCGCTACTCGTTCTCGGGCAAGCGATGGGGCGGGGGACAGCACGAGCACGAAGAAGCGGGCGAGTGAGCGGAGCGCAGGCGCTCGGCTTGCTCATGCTCGGCTTGCTCATGCTCGGCTGTCGCGAGGTCGAGCCGAGCCCTGCGATCGAGCCGATGCCCGAGCCGACGCTGGTCGTCGAGGCGACGCCGGCTCGCGCGAGCACGCGAGACGAGCCACCGCCGACGCCCGAGCCACCGCGGTGCGAGCTCGTCGATCCGCCGCCGCACATGATCGACCTCGCGCGGGCGATCCCGGACGCGACCATCGTCGCGGGCTATCACCGCGCCGACAACTTCACGGGCGCGCCGCTGCCCGGCTACGAGGCTCCGGGCGCGTGGCTCGATCGTGACGCGGGCGCGGCCCTGCAGCGAGTCGCCGAAGCGCTCGCGCGCGAGCGACTGCGCTTGATCATCTACGACGCCTATCGACCGCGCTCGGCCAGCGAGGCGATGGTCGCCTGGGCCCGCGCCCACGATCGCGAGTGGCTGATCGACGACGGCTGGGTGGCGCCGCGATCCGAGCACAACCGCGGACGCGCGATCGATGTCGGCCTCGCCGACGCGCATGGGGTCCCGCTCGACATGGGCTCTGCGTGGGATCAGTTCGATCGCAGCAGCTTCGTGCGCGGCGTCGAGGGCGAGCCGCTCGCCCGTCGCTTGCTGCTGCGCAGGGTCATGGTGGCGGAGGGCTTCGTGCCGTACGAGCGCGAGTGGTGGCACTTCAGCCATCGCGCCAACATGGACGCGCCCGCGCTCGACCGACCCTACGCGTGTCGCTGAGCGACTACTCTTGCTCGGCGCCCTCGGGCACGGCGACCTGCTTGTCGCTCGGCTCCTCGGCACCGTCACCCTCGGCGAGGATCTGTTGGTAGAGCTCCTCGCGGTAGACCGGCATTCCGTTCGGCGCCGAGATGCCGAGCCGCACTTGGCGGCCACGTATCTCTCTTACGACGATCTCGATGTCGTCTCCGATGCGGATCTTCTGGCCGGCCTTCCTGGTCAGTGTCAGCATGCTGCCTCCGTGGCGGCGGCCCGGCGTCGTTGACGACCGGTCGATGAACTACGATCGCACGAACCGGCAGGGGCGCAATCACTCATTTCGGATTTTCGGCGTGCGGCAGCGACTTTTTTGAGCCGCTCCAAGCGCCCGCGTGTCAGCGCGCGCACAACAGATGCGCACGGGGCACGGGCGTACAGGGGTGTGGACCCGAAACTGCTACTCGGGCGGCTGGAACTCGTCGCAGGTGGTGTCGATGATGTCGACCGCGGACTGGAAGAAGCTGTCGTAGTCCGGTGAGCAGATCGATCCAAAGAACCCTTTGTCGCCCCACGAGTCGAGGAAAGCCCGCAGCCGCGCGGAGGTCTCGGCATTGCCGTTGCAGATCGGGTTGGGCAGATCGTCGTCGCCGAACAGACCGAGGGCGACGATCGCCTGGTCGTCACCGTTCTTCGCGTCGATCAGCGCCTGCCGCCAGGTCTCGACGGTGCCGGTCGATCCATCGCCGGCGTTGTCGTCTTCGTCGGTCACGAAGGTCACGACCAAGATCGCGTCGTCGCGCAGGAAGCCGTCGTTGCACGTGCCGGCCGCTCCCACGCCCGAGACCGCCGCGACCATGGCTTCCATCGGACGCTCGGCGCCGTCGGTCGAGTCGGTCCCGACCCGCGCCGCACACTGGAAGGTGCCCGCCAAGTTGGGCTCGGCGTCGGTCATGAAGCGCTTCCCGTTGGCGAACATGCAGTCCATGTTGCTGGCGTTGGCGCCCCGCGGATAAGTGACGCCGGCACCCAGGATGTTCTCGCACTGCATCGGCTGCGTGACGCCGCACTCGAAGCCGACGCAGGTCATCGGCACCGGGATCGGGAAAGCACAGAACACTCCGCAGCCGGACCACACCCACGCGTCGGTGTCGATCACCATGATGTGGTAGTCCTGGGCGTCATCGAGCGTCGAGCTGATCGAGTTGATGAAGCTCGGGAACGAGGCCGCGAGGTTGTCCTGCTCCTCGAGCATCGAGCCCGAGTTGTCGATGATGAACAGGAAGTCGACCTTCTGGCAGCCGTCGCCCTCGGTCGCGTCGCCGGCCGTGCTCATCTCGCCTTCGTCGTTCTCGATCGTGTCGAGCTTGATCCCCTCGTCGTCCGAAGTCGGATCGCCGTCACCGTCACCGTCGCCATCGCCATCGCCCGACTCGTCGTTGTTCGAGTCGTTGCCGTTGGTGTTGGTCAGCGTGACGCTCGATCCGTTGTCGGTCGAGTAGACGCTGCCGCCATCGTCGCCTCCACAGGCAGGAAGCAGCAGACACAGGGACAAGTAACTCGGCAGTTTGTGGGCCATCGCGGTTCTCAACAGCAAGTCGACGTGGGGACGATATCAGCAGATCGGGGGCGCCGATCCGACGCTCGCTCACCTGCGCGTCCGTAGTGTATCGCCCCAGGGTCCCAAAAGTGAGCGGAAATTGGGCAGTTACGGATACATGCCAGCCGCGGGCGAATTTGGGCCTGCGTTCGTCCAACAACTCACGCAGCGGTCGGCTGTACCAAAGGCCAGAGGATTTTCGGATTTGGCACGGCACGTGCTCATCGGGGAGCAGCCGTCCGAAAGACGCGCACGAGGACCACCATGACCTCCACGTCGACTCCGCTGACCGTGTTGATTGCCGCCGAAGATCTCAACCAGAGCACCGCGCTCGCCGAAATGGTCCAATCGATACGGCCCGGGGTGCGCACATTGCAGTTTTCGGGTGCCGCCAATGCGGAGGCGAATCTGGCGATGGTCGTGGAGCCCGCGGGGCCCGAGCTGGGTGCGTTGTCCAAGCAGGTCCGTGCGGCCAATCCCGAGCTGCCAATCGTGGTCATCGCCCCTCGCTTCGACGAGCGTGCGATCGAGGTCGCTGCGGGGGTCGAGGCGACGGCGATCGTGGCGAGTCCCTGCGAGCCCGGGGCGCTGCTGCGAGTGCTTGACGATCACGAGCGCAAGGTTCGGCGTGCGGGCCACTGCCACGCGGTCGCAACCGGGGAGCTGCTGCGGCTGTACGGGGCGGCCAGCAGCAGCGGGGTCCTGCACCTGGCCAGCGCCGCGGGCTCGGGCGCGATTCACCTCGAGGACGGCCACCCGATTCACGCCCACACGGCCAGCAATCGGGGCGTCGACGCGCTACGCGAGATGTTGGAGTGGCCCGACGCCAAGGCCACCTGGATCGTCGGACGCAGCGCCAGCGCGCGGACGATCGTTGGCCGCCTCGACACGCTGATCGATCGGCAGCTCGGCGATCGCAACCCGCGGGATCACCTCGACGATGCCCCGCGCGACGTGGTCGACAAGCTCGAGCGCCTGGCCCAGACGCCCGACATCCTGGCCGCCTATCTGCTGCGCAACACCGAGGTCGTGACCGGCCGCAACACCTCCAACCTCGAGGACGTGGTGATTGGCCGCGCGCTCTCGCGGCTCTCGCAGGTCTATCAGGACATGGAGGAGCAGCAGGGCGACGGCGCGGGCTCGGAGATCCAGGCGACGATCGGTGAGCATCGCTTGGTCGTCGATCGCCTGGGGCCCTCGCGGCTCGGCTTTCAGATCGGCGTGGTGGTCCGCCAGGCGACGCCGGTCTGCAAGAGCCTGCGCCGGCTGCTTCGGCAGATCGATCGGAGCTTCCGCAAGTCGCTGATCATGAGCGGCACGGCCAACAGCCCGCGGTCAGCCGCATCGGAGCCGGGCATCCCGGCGATCCCTCGCGGCGAGATGCCAGGCAACTTTCATCGAGTTGCCTGACCGGCGGGCATCGAGTTGCCTGACCGGCGGGCACCGAGTTGCCTGACCGGCGGGCACCGAGTCGCCTGATCGGCGGGCGTGAGCCCGGAGCCTAGAAAGTCCAGGACTTCACGGCGTCGGGCTGCAGGTCGATCGGGTGCGCCTGACCGTCGGCGTAGCGCACGGCCGCGTCGATGGTCACGCGCGGACGAGGAACCGGAGCGGTGATCATCACGCCGCCGTCGTCGAGGTGCTCGATCGCGGCCGGTTGCTGGATGATCTCGCCTTCGTACTCGAACGCGATCGTCTGCGCGCCGCCGAAGTACTCGGGCTCGCGGCCGCCCTGCGTGGTCCACCAGCGCTCGCTGCCGTCGTTGAGCAGGAGGCCGATCAGCACCTCGCCCTGCGGTGTCGGGTCGGCCTCGGCACCTTCGTAGTCCCACGCGGTGAGCGTGCGGATCCGGCTGAAGGTCTTCGACCACGTCCAGTCCGAGACCCAGCTGGGGCTGCAGTAGCTCATGTAGTCGTACGAGGCGGTCGGGCTGTGGAAGCGGAACAGGCGGATGCCGAAGCCCCACACGCCGATGATGCCTCCTTCGTAGGGATAGCTGGGGTCGACCCCGGCCGCGTCGCCGTTCTCGCAGAAGATGTGCGCGCGGCCCTGGTTGTGGCCGACCTCGTGCACGAACGTGTGATAGCTGTACGCGACGTCGTTCCACAGGCCCGAGGACACGCGCATGTACGCGGCCTCTTTGGTCGCAGGCGCGAGGCCGGGCGCGATGCCGCCGGCACCGTCGATGCCGCCCGTGCACGCGTCGACCAACGCGTAGTAGTAGGCGTTGGGCGGCGCCCCGTCGGCGATCCGCATCTCCTGCAGCGGCTCCCACAGCTCCGCCAAGCTGGTCAACGTGGTGCTCCACTCGATCGGGGCGTCGCGGCGGAACTCCCAGATGACCTGCTGCACCGGGTTCTGCTCGTGCAGGTAGTCGAGGAAGGTCTGCTCTTGCTCTTCGGTGAGCTCGGCGGTGTTGGTATTGCAGTTCGCGGTCGAGTAGCGGACCGGGACCAACACGACCCGCATCTCGGCCGGCTCGGGCTGGATGCCGATCTCCGCGAGCCCGCCGATCGGCGACTCGATGATGGTGGTCGACTCGCGCTGATCCTCGTGGCCCTCTTCGGCCTCCCACAGCGTCATGTGGTACTCGACGCCGGGCGGGAACTGGTCGGCCACGAGCGGGAAGAAGAAGCCGCGATCGATGTCGCCGGCGTACGCAGGTCCGTCGATCACCTTGGTGTCGCTGAACACGTCCGTGGTGCCGTCGGGGTAGCGGAGCTCGAGCTGCGCCCGGATCGGTCGCACGACCCAGTCCTCGGGGATCTCCCAGAAGCCGCGCAGCAGCGTGTCGCGGTTCGAGACCACGAAGCTGTTGCGATCGGCGGGACCGACCCACTCACCGGAGACCGCGATCGCGACGTCGACACCTTGGTTCACGACCACCGAGGACAGGTTGATGTCGCCGCGGGCCGGGATCGGCTCCCAGTCGCCATCGCCGTCACCGTCCCCGCCTTCGGCCCCCTCGGCGCCCATGTCCGAGTCGTCCGAATCGGTCGAGCAGCCAAGCCCGAGGGCGAACAGCGAGGCGAGCAGGATCGACGAGGAGGGGGAGCGCCAAGGCCCAGACTTCATGCGAGCTTTATACACCTCCGACCCCGAGGCTTGGCCACTGTGGACACCGACCGCCACGCAGCGCCGTGTAGGAGGGCATTCCACGGCGGGCGGCCTTCGCTCGCGCTCGCGCGGCGCCGCTTGGCGCCATGACCTCGGAGATCAAGCGCTCGGAAACAGGTGATTGGTCTCTCGAAAGTAACAGCGTGTATCGGGCGCCTCCTCAAAGCTCACGGCCTGCTGCATCCCTCTGGCGTGGCTTTGGCCAGCGGGGGGCTTGGCAAAAATTACTCTCCCAGTATGTTGGATTTGTGATGCACCGAGGTCTCGCGCGATCCCCCCAAGTCGTCGTGCTCATTGGTTGTGTCCTCGCCATCGGTGCCTGCGCCACCGATGGCGAGGCCGATGGTGGTGAGGAAGAAGCGCTCACCGGCCAAGAAGGACAAGATGGAGAAGAAGGCGACGACAACAGCGAAGGTTCCGAGGCGCTGACGCTCGCGCGCGGCATCTCGATCGACGAGGTCGAGATCAATCAAGGCACGCGCATTCCGATCGGCTTTGGCGGCGATTGGGTCGATGGCAGCGAGCGACTCGGCTACCTGATCGCGTCGCGTGACTCGCTGCTGCGCGTCCACTACTCGGTCGACGAGAGCTGGGAGCCGCGCAACATCGAGGCTCGCCTGACGCTCGGCTTCCCCGACGGCACCACCAAGACCTTCACGCAGGAGAAGCTGGTCGAGGCGAGCTCGCAGCCGTACTCGCTCGACGGCACCTTCTGGTTCGGGATCGTGGCCGAGGAAGGCAATACGGTCGCCGGAACCACGTATCAGGTCGAGCTGTGGGAGACCGAGGCCGGCGCCGGCGCGGCGCTCGAAGAGGGTCTGCACACCAACCCCGCCGAGGGCCCGGAGCTGATCGGCTTCGAGACGGTGCCGATGCAGATCAAGGTGGTGCTCGTGCCGATCGAGTACAACGGCAAGCTCCCGAACTTGACCGCAGAGATCGAGCAGCAGGTCGTCAACAACCTCTACGAGCAGAACCCGACCACCGAGATCCTGCACGAGATCCACTCGCCGCTGCCCTACGAGAGCAACCTGACCAACCTCGGCAGCCTCTTGCCGGTCATGAGTCAGCTGCGTTCGGCCGAGGGCGCCGACCCCAACGTCTACTATCACGCGCTGGTCGACGTCGGCAGCGTCTCGCTCGGCGGTGTGCTCGGCATCTCGCAGCTCGCGAGCGCCAACCAGTCCGACTCGAGCAGCCGCGTCAGCGCGACCGTGCTGTGGAGCGCCAACCCTGGCGTCGGCGCCGACACCTTCACGCACGAGACCGGCCACGCGCAGGGGCTCTTCCACGTCGAGTGCCCGAACGGCGGCGCGGCCGGGCCCGATCCTGCCTACCCGCACGAGAACGGGCGGATCGGCAACTGGGGCTTCGGCATCCGTCGCTTCCTCATGTACGACCCCGACGACGCCTACGACTACATGAGCTACTGCGGGCCGAGCTGGGTCTCGGACTGGACGTGGAACAAGACCTACCAGCGCATCAAGACGCTGACCTCGTGGGACTTCGAGAGCAACGCCGGGAGCGAGGAGCCGATGGGCACGCTGCTGATCGGCGCGATCTATCCGGACGGCAGCCGCGAGTGGTGGACCGTGCCGGGGCGCATCAATCCCGAGGAAATCTCCGGGCAGGATCGCTTCGAGTTCGAGGTCGACGGACAGCTGGTCGAGGGCTGGGGCGAGCTCGACGTGCTCAGCGACGGAGAGACGCAGTGGGTGAAGGTCGAGCTGCCCGCTGCGCCCGAGCAGCTCGGGGCGATCACTCACATCCGTGGCGATGAGGCGCACAGCGTCGATCCGGCGAAGATCGGCTCGCACCACGCCGTGGTCAGCGACTGGCGTCCGTCGTTCAGATCAACTCGCCGTGCCGCAGGCACGAGTCACTCCATGCACAGCTCGCGCTCGGTCGCGGCCTGTGCATG
>DATLLB010000888.1:0-10729 GCA_035538075.1 Enhygromyxa sp. | reverse complement strand
GCGTCGAGCACCTGCAGGCGCACGCGCAAGCTCGGATCCCAGAGCGCGCGAGCGAGGCGGGTGAGGGTGGTGGGATCGTCGAGTCGACCGTTCATGACGGCGTCGCGCAGCCGAGCGGCGGCGCGCTGACGGGTGCCCTTGTCGCCGCGGTGCCAGGGCAGCTCGACGCGCACGGTGTCGAGGAACAGGCTCCGAAGCCCGCGCTGGTCGTCGACCAAGGTCTGGAGCGCAGCGCCGACGTCGAGCACTCGCGCGGGTGAGCGCCGCCGCATGTGGCGAGGCGGAGCACCGAGCGTGACCACCCACGGGCGCGCGACAACGTCGGGCTCGACCAGCATCGCCGGGACCTCGCGGTGAATCGGCGTCCAGTCGAGCTCGCGCGCGTCGACTCGCAGGTAGCGAAGAAACCGTGCAACCGGCAGCCGCAGCAGGCGGTGCAACGACTCGAGCGCACGCTGACCGAGCCGCCGACCGAGCGGATGATCGACGACCCGCAGCGCGACGACCATGCCGTGCTCCCAGGTCGGCTCGAGCTCGGGGAAGCCGTCGAACACCTCGTCGACCATCGGCCGACAGACCTCGGTCTCGAGATCGAACACGCGAGCTCGCAGCGCGCGGGTCTCCTCGCTGTCGGGCGTCCCGCCGTGCGAGCTCAGCAAGCGCGACTCGAGCAGCAGGGAGGTGGTGACCAGCTCGCCCAGCGCCTCACCACGGGCCTGGAGCTGATCGGCCCAGACCGACAGCTCCTCGCGCTCGCGCTCGGTCCACACCTGTTTGGGTATGGCGGCGCGAGAGCGTAGCGGCAAGCTCGCGCCACGGGCGCGAGACCGGCGAGCGCCGCGCGAGGGCGCGCTCGTCAAACAGCGACGTACCGTCACTCGCAGTTGTCGTAGCACTGCGTGCTCGTGACGATCCACGGCTCGCAGCCGCTGCAGCCCGCCCCCGTCCAACACCAGCGCTCCTTCCACAAGCCCAGGTTGCCTTCACGATCGGGGTTGGGAGCGGTGTGCATGCAGGTGCCACAGCCCTGCCAGTCCACGGTGGCTTTGAGCTCCCAGTAGCCGCCGCAAACGCCCTTCTCGGGCGGCGGAGCGACCTGGTGGATGTCGCTGAATTCGGCCGGCGCTTCGGTGAAGCCGTACCCGTCGATGTCGCTCGGCGCCATGCCGGGGGCGGGATCGTTGCCAAGCGCGAGCACGTCCGTCGGACCGTCGCTCGGCGCGATCGAGCCGTCACAGTGGAATTCGAAGCAGCTCCAGCCGGTGTATTGCCACTCTTCACAGCTCGCGCAGCCGGGGCCCGTCCAACACCAGCGCTTGTAGTGCTCGTACTTCTTGCCGTCGTCGCCGAGCACGTCACACTCGCCGCACTCGTAGACCGTGCTCTTGTACTCCCACTTTCCGCCGCACACGCCCGCGGCCGGATCGGGGGCGATCTCGTCGACCGCGGTCCAGAGGATCGTGGTGCCGTCGTCGATCTCGGCCACGAACTCGAGCTCGAGCCCCTGCTCCTGCTCGAGCTGGAGCTCGAGCTCCGCGAAGCGGTCGGGGGTCGCTGCGGCCTCGAGCTCGGCGGTGGGTTGATCGTCAGGCTCGCCGTCGTCGCACGCGAGCGAGGTGGTCAGGAGCAGGCCGAGGGCCAGGGTCGGGAGCAATCGGGTGGTGTTGTTCATCGCGCACGGACCGTAGCCGGGCCGCGCTCGAGCGACAGCGTGGCGATCACGGATCCGCTCGCGCGAGGCGACCGTGGAAAACACGTAAGCGATCAGTGGCTGCGCAGCCAAGCCTCGATCGAGGCGATCGCATCGGTACGCTCGGCCTCGCGGTACTCGTCGAGCGCCTGCTTGGCGGTGCTGCGGGCTCGGGCACGATCGCCATTGCCCCACAGCGCGCGGGCGAGGTCGAAGCGAAGCTCGGCACGATCGCCAGGTCCGGCGTTGTTGCGCTCGCGCAGCGCGAGCGCTCGCTCGAGCGGCTCGACGGCCTCGCGCGCACGACCACGCGCGAGCGCGACCTGTCCGAGCCCGTGCAGCGGATAGCTGACGTGCAGGTGCTCGGCCCCGAGCTGCGTCTGCATGATCTCCAGCGCGCGACGGTAATGAACTTCGGCGTCGTCGAGCGCAACCAGCTGCAGCTCGACCTCGCCGAGGTTGTTGAGCGAGATCGCGACCGCGCTGTGATCGGGACCGAGCAGGCGCTCGCGCATCTCGAGCGCGGCGAGGTTGAGCTCGCGCGCGCGCTCGTGGTCCTCGGCCTCGATCGCGATCAAGGCGAGGTTGCTGAGCGAGTCGGCGATGCTCGGGTGATCGGGCCCGAGCGTGCGCTCGCGGATCGCCAGCGCACGCTCGTGCAGCTCCGCGGCGCGCTGGTAGTCGCCGCGGGCACGGTGGAGCTCGGCCAAGTTGTTGTAGACGCCCGCGACCGACGGATGATCGACACCCAGCCCGGCTTGCAGCAGCCGCAGGACTCGCTCGTAGCGTTGCTGGGCCAGCGCGTAGTCACCCTCGATCTTGTCGATGCCCGCCAAGCCGTTGAGCGTCTCGGCCACCTGGCGGTGGTCGGGGCCGAGCTCGCGCTCGCGGATCGCCAACGCGCGCTCGAATCCCGCGCGCGCGTCGGCGTAGCGACCGAGCGACTTGTCGACGATCGCCAGCGTGTGCAGGCCGGTCGCGACGTCGACCGAGTCGGGGCCATGGGCGGGCTCCCAAATCGCGAGCGCCCGCTCCAACAACGCGCGGGCTCCTTCGCCGTCGCCCTGCCGCCAGTACAGCATGCCGAGGTTGTGGAGCGAGGCCGCGACGGTCGGGTGCGCGGCTCCGAGGTCGCGCTCGCGGATCGCCAGGGCTCGCTCGTAGTGCCGTCGCGCGCCCGCGTAGTCGCCCCGGGCTTCGAGCACGCCTGCGAGCCCGTTGAAGGTCTCGGCGATGTTCGGATGATCGGGACCGAGGTTGCGCTGCTCGAGCTCGAGCGCCTCGCTGAAGCGGCGCTCGGCGTCATCGTACGCGCCCGCGAGCGTGTCGAGGTGGGCCTGCACCGAGAGCAGTTGGGCGCCGAGCGGGCCGTGCTCGTCACCGAGCCTGCGCACCAACATCTCGGCCGATTGCAGCCAGATCACGCCCTCGGCGTGGCGGTCCCGATCGAAGCCCACGAGTATCGCCAAGGAGATCGCCGTCTGGGCGGCGAGCTCGTCGTCTTGCAGCGAGCCGGCGTCGAGGTAAGCGCGGGTGAGGACCCGTTCGGCGCGGTCGAGCTGTCCATCGAGGCGGGCGAGCTCGCCGAGCGTGGCGCGGACCTGAGCGGCCAAGGCTCGGGCGCCGAGCGACTCGGCGCGCGCGAGCAGCTGCTCGGCGTCCGCGATCCCTGCCTCGTAGTCACCGCCGGCGAAGCGACCTCGCAGGCTCGTCAGCTCGCGACGGAGCGCCTCGAATTGCGCCCGCTGTTCGACATCTTCGGGTGGCGGTCGGCGGCGCTCGAGCGTGCGATCGTCGAGGCAGCGCTCGAGCGCCGGCATCGCGACGACGGCGGGGAGCGCCCGATTGACCGCTCCGCGGTCGGGCTCGCGCAGCACGTCGAGCAAGCTCGCGAGCAAGTCGCGTTGTTCGGCCAGGCAGTCGCGGCTGCGCTCGGCGAGCGGCGGCGAGCGGGTGCCAACAATCTCCGCTTCGACGCAAGCCTGCTCGCGCAGCGTGGCCCATTGCTGCGCCCAGCCGTCGAGTCGCGGCAGCAGGCGCTCGATCGTGGCCTCGGCGTTGGCGACTCCAGTCGCGCGCAGAGCCTGCGCGAGATCGGCTCGCACGCGCGGATTCCAGACCGCCGAGATCTCGGCGCCCGCACGTTCACACGCGAGTTGCTGCCGCGCTCGCTCGGTTCGTTGCCAACCAGCGGAGCCGGCGAGCGCGAGACCGCAGAGTCCGAGCGCCACGCCGGCGGCGCGGCGTCGGAGCTTGCTGCGAGCGCGAGCGAGCTCGTCGAGCAGCGCGTTCATGCTCGGCCAGCGGTCGCGCGGATCGGCTGCGAGCCCACGCTCGCATGCCCGGCGCAACCACGCGGGGACCCACTTGGCCCTGCGCGGCGGGCTTTCGACCGTGCTGGTCGGGTCCCCGAAGGAGGGCCGCTCGCCGTACAGCGCCTCCCACAGCGTCACGCAGAAGCTGAATTGATCGCTGCGAGTGTCCGCTCGCTCGCCGCGAAGCAGCTCCGGAGCCATGTACGCGGGCGTGCCCACCAGCGCGCCGACCTCGGTCAGC
The DNA here is from genome assembly GCA_035538075.1 of Enhygromyxa sp. GTDB lineage: Bacteria > Myxococcota_A > Polyangia > Nannocystales > Nannocystaceae > Plesiocystis. Next base: position 6,483 of record DATLLB010000888.1, on the reverse strand, counting down.
GACAGCTCGGGCGTCGAGCCGGGCGACGGCGGCGACGCATCGCTCGGGTCCGAGTCACTCGCATCCTCGCTCGTCCGGGCCAGCCCGAAATCCATCACCCGGACGCGACCGTCGTCATCGACCATGATGTTGTCGGGCTTGATGTCGCGATGCAGCAAACCACGCTGGTGGGCGGCCGCGATCCCACGTCCGGCGGCCGCGAGCACGTCGATGATCTCGCGCCAGCTTCGGGGGTGGGCGGCGAGCCAAGCTCGCAAGGTCTGGCCCGACACGAACTCCATCGCCAACCAGACTTGTCCGGCGTGCGTGCCGACGTCGTGGATCGCAACCACGTTGGGATGCGCGAGCCGACCGAGCGCTTGAGCCTCGCGCAACAGCTGGCGGCTCGCCCGGGCGCTCGGGTAACGATCGCGGCGCAGGAGCTTGAGCGCGAGCTTGCGATCGAGGTCGGGATCGTAGGCGGCATGAACCACCCCCATGCCACCCGCGCCGAGCCGCGACATGATCACGTAGCGACCGAGCACGTCGCCACGCTCGAGCGGCCGCAGCTCGGCGGCCAGCAGCGGGTGCGGTGGCGTGGGGTCGGAGGCCATCACGAAGCTCGTCGACAGCGCAGTATAGTCGGCGCGGGTGAGCGACGAGACGACAACCCAGCATCCGTGGCGACGCGGCGCGGTCGTGTCGCTCGGCCAGCCGACGGTGCTGACCGTGCTCACCGGCGCGTGCAAGGGCCAGCGTTTCGAGCTGAGCATCGGCGAGCAGATCATCGGTCGCGGCGAGCGAGTCGACATTTGCATCGACGACACCGGGGTCTCGCGCGAGCACGCCAAGCTGGTGTGGACGCTGCAGGGCGTGGTCAACCTGATCGACCTGCGCTCGACCAACGGCACCGCCGTCAACGGGCACCGTGTCGACGTCGCCGTGCTTCGCCCGGGCGACCGCATCCAGCTCGGGCCCGAGGTCGAGCTGTGGTTCGGCCACGAACCACCGACGATCGCCCACGAGCAGCGCGAGCATCTGGCCAAGCGGCTGCGCAAGCTGTTGAGCGCACGTCAGCTGCAGGTCGCAAAGCTGGTCGCCGAGGGGCTCGCCAACAAGGACATCGCGGACCGGCTCGGCATCACCGCGCGGACGGTCGAGAGTCACCTCGACCACATCTATCGGGTGCTGGAGATCAGCTCGCGCTCGGCCTTGACGCGGGTGATCGTCGAGGCCGGCCTGTGCACCCGCAGGTGACCTTCAGCGAGCGATCTCGACGACCAGACGCCCGCGCTCGGCGGTCACCACGGCTTCGTCGCCAGCACGAATGCGGCCGCGCAGGATCTGTTCGGCGATCAAGCTCTCGACCTCGCGGCCGAGCAGGTGGCGCAGCGGACGGGCGCCGAGCGCCGGATCGATGCCCGCACGATCGATGAGCTGCTCGATCGCCGGATCCTCCACGCGATACCGAATGCCGCGATCGTGCGTGAGCCGAGCCGAGCTGCTCGCGATCAAGCGCTTGCAGATCGTCAGCATCTGCGCGCGCGTCAGCGGTCGCAGCACCAGCGGCGCCTCGATGCGGTTCCACAGCTCGACCGGGAAGTGGGCGCGCGCGTCGGCCAGCACCCGCTCGTCGCTGACCCGCTCGGGGTCGGCGATCATCGTGTCGGCGCCGAGGTTGGAGGTCATGATCACGACCGCATGGCGGAAGTCGACGGTGCGTCCGCGGCCGTCGGTCAGCCGACCCTCGTCGAACACCTGCAAGAGCAGCTGATGGACGTCGCGGTGACTCTTCTCGATCTCGTCGAGCAGGATCACGCGATGCGGGTTGCGGATCATCGGATCCGTGAGCGCGCCGCCTTGCTCGTGACCGACGTAGCCGGGCGGGGCCCCGACCACGCGCGCGACCGCGTGGGCCTCGGCGTACTCGCTCATGTCGAGCCGCAGCAGCGCGTCGTCGGAGCGATCGTAGAGCGCCCCGGCCAGGGCCTTGGCGATCTCGGTCTTGCCCACGCCCGAGGGTCCGAGCAGCAGGACCGAGGCGATCGGTCGGCCGCTCGAGAACCCGGCGCGGTTGCGGCGGATCAAGCCCGAGAGCACCTCGAGCACGTGCTCGTGACCGACGACCTGACGTGCGAGGCGGACGTCGAGATCGAGCATGTCACGATCACCGGTGCCGAGGATGCGGCTGATCGGCAGCCCGGTCCGCTCACCGACGACCTCGACCCAAGCGTCGTTGCCGACCTCGCGCTTGCCCTGGCGGACCGAGCGAGCGCAGGCGAGATCGAGCAGATCGAGCGCGCGGCCGGGCATCGCGAGCCCGGTCAAGAAGCGATCGGCGATGCGGGTCAGCTCGCTCAGCCGCGCGTCGGACGAGAGCGTGATCGCGTGCTGCTCGAGGATCGCCGCGCTGCCGAGCTTGACCGCGAGGTGCACGTCGGCGGTCGGCAGCGGCGGCAGCAACAGCACGTCGAGCGTGTCGAGGATGCCGGGCATCCAGACCTCGAGTCGTGCGCGGGCTTCATGCGAGAGCACCGTCAGGATCCGCGGCGCACCCGTGGCCCAGGCGCGCGCGAGGGCAGGGAGCACCGCCGGCGGCGTGTCCGAGGCCACGCGATCGAGATCGTCGAACACGACCACGCCGCGCGCCTCGGCGATCAGCTCGAGATCGTCGGCGAGGCTCTCCTCGTCTTCGTAGGCGGGCGCCTCGAGCCGAAACAGCGGCCGGTCGATCATGCGCGCGATGTGAGTGGCGAGCAGCGTGCGACCGCTGCCGTGCTCGCCGACCAACACGGGTGGACGCGGCGAGTGACGCAGCAGCGCGTCGGCCAGCATCGCGAGCTCGCGCTCGCGGCCAGCCATCGGCGCGAGCGTGGTCGGATTGATCGAGCGCAGCTCCTGCGGCTGGTCGCGCTCGCGTGGGCGTGACTCGGGCTGCGGCTGCGGTTGTTGCTGTGACTGCGCGCGCGGTCGAGGTTGCTCGAGCGCGACCGGCTGCGCGGGAGCGGCCTGCTCCGCTCGCGCGACGCGTGCGGACTGCCGCGGCGATCCAATCGGACGAACAGCGCTCGGGGCAGCGCGTCGCGGCGCGGCGATCGGCTCGCGCTTCGACATGCGCAGCGGCCCGGGAGTCGGCTCGGGCTCGGGCTCGGCCGCGCTCGAGCTGACGCGCTGACGACCACGCTCGCGCACACGCTCGATCAACAGCTTGCGCAGCTGCCCGGTGTCGGCGCCCGCGAGCTGCAGCAGTCGATACGCGTGACAGTCGGCGCTGCGGACGATCGCCAGCAGCTGCGAGAGATCACAGTCGGGCCCCGGTCGCCCGCCTCGCTGCTGGAGGCGCAGGTGCCAGTCGGCAGGCTCCGGCTCGACCTCGGCCAGCAGCCGACCACGCAGGCCAGGCAGCGTCTCGCTCACGACCCCGACCTCCTCGAGCGCCGCACGCACGGACCCGTGGGTGGCAAGCTCGATCAGCAGATCGCATGACGAGCCGGCGCCCGCGCGAGCACGACGGGTCGACGAGCGGACCGCGGGTCCTTCGGGCATGCGCGCAAGCTATGAGCTTGGATGTTCAGCGGTCAAAAAACCTGCAGATGGCGAGCTGGACCTTTGCCCGCGAAGGAGGCCTGGATCACCAACCGGGGGTGGTTGAACAGGATAAAGTTGGCGGGTCGATGTCCGCGGAATCCAAGCGTTTTCAGATCCTCGTCTGCGACGGCCCGAGCTGCGGGGTGTGCCACGGCAGCGAAGCGCTGGTCGAGCACATCGAGGCTCGCGTCGGCAGCGACCAGCGCCTGCGTGGTCGGGTCGACGTCGCAATCCTCACCTGCTTCGGCCGCTGCGACGAGGGACCCAACATGTTGGTCCGCGAGCTCGCAGACGGCGAGGACGGCACGGTCGAGCCCGAGTTCGAGCGGCTGCTCGGCGTGCGCGGGCTCTACCTCGGGATGGATACGGGCAAGGTCGATCGCATGCTCGACCAGCACTGCGTCGATGGTCAGCCGCTCGACTCGGCGCAGACCTACGACTGAAACGGGTCGGTCAGGGTCGGCGGCATCGCGGGCAGGTCAGCGGTCGGCTTGGCCGCGAAGGGATCGCCGAGCCTCGACGGCACCGCGTCGGGGCGCACGCGACGGTGCGCGAAGGGATCCACCAGATCGGCCGGCACCGCCGACGCCGCGGGCCTGGGCAGCGCGCGAGCAGGTCCGCGACGAGAGAAGGGATCGACCAGATCGCTCGGCAGCCGGACCGACACCGGAGCCAGCTCGCGCTCGACCTCCGCAACGAAGGGATCGCGCAGCTCGGGTGCGGCCATGACCTCCGGCGCGGGACACTGGGTGCGAAGCAGCACGGCGGTCACGAGCGCAAAGCTGGTCATGGCGGACACGAGGTGCATCGCAGGTGCCAAGCGCCGCCTCGCTGAGACAGCAAAAACGCGTTGCAACTCGCCGCAGGGCGGGGCGCTCGGCTGGCTGCCGCGCTCGCCACCCTGGCTACCTCGCGGTCCGCTCGACAACCGCGAGAGGCTCGAAGGGTAGGCCGCGACCCGATCGGCTCTCGCGAGAGGCTCGAAGGGTAGGCCGCGACCTCGATCGACAACCGCGAGAGGCTCGAAGGGTAGGCCGCGACCCTGATCGGCTCTCGCGAGAGTCGACCGACCCTGGGTCGAGACCCGCTTCGACTACCGCGAGAGGCGAAGGCACCTCGAGCGAAGCCTCGATCGACAACCGTCCATGTCGATCGAGGCTTCGGCCGAGGCCCCACCGACTCTCGCGCTTGCGTGACGGCCGCCAGACCGAGCCGTCTCGGCTCTCGCGGTTGTCGCGATGACCTGCGAGGCAGGCTCGATCGACTTGTACGCTTGTCGCGACGACCTCGAGGCAGGCTCGATCGACAAGCACGCTTGTCGACATGGCCCACGAGGTAGGCGATCGGACAAGCGCGAGAGTCCGCCTAGGTTCAAGCACAGGCGATCGGACAAGCGCGAGAGTCCGCCCAGGTCCGCGCGTGGGCGATCGGACAAGCGCGCTAAGCCCCCAAGCTGTCAGTGGTCGGTCCGTGCTGCTCGAGCAACGTCGCGAAGCTGCGCTCGTCGATGTTGCTCCCACACACGATCGCCGCGACGCGCTTGCCCGCGAGTCGCTCGCGCAGCGGCCCCAGCAACGCAGCCGTGCTGGCGGCCCCGGCCGGCTCGACCGCGAGCTTGGCGTGGCGAAACAGCAGCCGCATCGCCTCGCGCAGCTGATCGTCGTCGATCATCACCAGCTCGTCGACGTAGCGCCGGCACAGCTCGAAGCTGTAGGGCAGGGCATAGGGCGCGCCGAGGCTGTCGGCGATCGTGCGGACCTTCGGGATCGACTGCACGCTGCCTGCGGCGAAGCTGCGGTGCATCGAGTCGGCCCCGATCGGCTCCACGCCAAACACCAGGCAGCGCGGCGCCGCGAGCTTGATGGCTGCCGCGACCCCGGCACACAGCCCACCGCCGCCGATCGGCACGATCACCGCGTCGAGATCGAGCCCGGCCTGATCGAGCAGCTCGAGCCCGAGCGTCGCAGTGCCGAGGGCCGTCTGCGGGCCCTCGAAGGGATGCACGAAGGTGCGGCCCTCTTCTTTGGCGATCCGCATGGACTCCGCGAACACGCTGCTAATGTCGTCGACCAGCACGACCTCGGCTCCGTAGCGGCGGCAACCCTCGATGCGACCGGGGTTGGCGTTGCGCGGCATCGCCACCTTGGCCGTGGTGCCGAGCACCTGCGCCGCGTAGCCGACCGCCATCGCGTGGTTGCCCGCGCTGGCGGCCGTGACCCCGCGTGCGAGCGCGTCGGCGTCGAGCGTGCGCATGACCGTGAGCGCGCCGCGAGCCTTGAAGCTGCCCGCCCGCTGAAACAGCTCGAGCTTCAGCAGAGCCCCCAACTCGGGGAGGGACCACAGCGGCGTGGTCACGATCCACGGGTCGATGGCTCGCCGCGCAGCTCGAATCGCGGCGATCGAGCTCGGGCCTGAATCAGTGTCTGCGGTCACGACTCCACAGTAGAGCGCCAGCGCAGCGTGAGCAGCAGCTCGCGAGATCGGATCCGCGCGAATGCTGGCGCGATACCGGTGAGCTTGCTCAATCGCGGTTCGAGCGTCACCGTTCCAAAAACCTAACCTGGCAGTGCATTCGAGGATGCTTGCGGCAGGCGAGGGTCCGGAGCCGCACGCAACTTCGGGCGCATCGAACGCGGCGCCCTCGCCGAGCGCTCGATGTGCATGCCGGTGCGCGTGGACTCTGTCCGGTTGGCGCTTCCGTTGGCGCTTCACACCGGGTACAAGACGGCCGCCGCGGACCCGAAACCGGTCTGGCAATCGCTTGCTCGCGCGAGAGCGCGGCGGCCTTGCCCCGCACTCAGTTCAGTCATGGCCGTACACACGATCAAAAAAGGCCTGGACCTGCCCATCATCGGCGCGCCCGAGCAGAAGATCGAGGACGCTTGCGGCAGGCGAGGGTCCGGAGCCGCACGCAAC
>DATLLB010000887.1:0-4073 GCA_035538075.1 Enhygromyxa sp. | reverse complement strand
GGCACGCCACAGTCGAAGCGACAGTGCGAGTAACCGAGGTAAGCCGCGACCACACGCCCGCGTCGCAAGTAGCTGGCCACTCGCACGCGCTCGTGCAGCGGCCAGCTGTGGTCCACACGTTCGCGCGGATCCGGTAAGCCCGGTGGGGTCGGCTCGATCTCGCTGCGCCAGTAGCCGACGAGCTCGCGCGTGTCGGCTGGCTGTTCGGACATGCCCGAGCGTATCGCAGGCTTGACCGCAGCGTCGCGCGAGCGTAGTCGAGAGACATGCGCAACCTCGACAACGCCGTCGCCGTGGTCACTGGAGCTGCGAGTGGGATCGGTCGCGCGACCGCCCTGGCGCTGGCCGACAAGCGCTGCGTGCTCGCGATCGCCGACATCGACGAGGTCGGCCTGGCCGAGACCGGTCGCCAGCTGGCCGAGCGCGGCACCCGGTACACGACGCACGTGGTCGACGTGTCCGACAAGCAGCGCATGGAGGACTTCGCGAGCGAGGTCGTCGAGGCGCACGGCCGCGTGCACGTGGTCATCAACAACGCCGGGGTCTCGGTCGGTGCCAAGCTCGAGGATCACAGCCTCGAAGACTTCGAGTGGATCGTCGGCATCAACTTCTGGGGCGTCGTGTACGGCTGCAAGTTCTTCCTCCCGCACCTGCAGCAGGCCGGCTGGGGCACCTTGGTCAACCTGTCGAGCATGTTCGGCCTGACCGGGATCCCCGGCCAGAGCTCCTACTGCGCGACCAAGTTCGCCGTGCGCGGGTTCTCGGAGTCGCTGGCGATCGAGCTCGCGCATGAGAACATCGACGTGATCTCGGTGCACCCCGGCGGCATCCGAACCAACATCGCCCGCAACAGCCGGACCTCGAACGTCGCCGGGCATCAGCGGGTGATCGAGTGGTTCGATCGTCGCGCGATGCCGGCTGAGAAGGCGGCCAGCAAGATCGTGGCGGCGATCGAGCATCGCCGCACTCGGGTGGTGATCACCCCGGAGGCGTGGCTGACCGACGTGATCAAGCGGGTGTATCCGCCGGTGCCGCTGCGCCTCGCCAACTGGGCGATGCGCAAGAGCGGGCTCCTGCACTGACTCGAGTAGCTGGTGAGGGGATGAGGTCCGGCCTACGCCGTCGGTCCTCGCCAATAGCATCCGAGTGAATCCACATTCGCCGCGCGAACCGCCGGTGAATCTCATCTCGCTGGGCGGCGTTGGCTATTTGCCACATTGGAGGCATCCATGGCCACCACGACCCCACTGGCGACGTCCACACCGCCATCGCCCCAACTCCATCATCCTGCTTGCGAATCGCAGACCACAAACATTTGCGAGGCGCTCGTGTCGCTGCTCACCAGCTTGGGAATCCAGCACGCATATGGCGTTGCTGGTGGCGCCGCGGCCAAAATCGGCGACGCATTGGGCAGGAGCACCGTGCACTTTGTTCATTGTCGTCACGAAGCGGGAGCCGCCTTTGCGGCCGTCGAGACTTATTTCGCGACCGGTCGTCCGGCCGTCGTCTTCACCACCACCGGGCCCGGTATCATGAACGCGCTCACTGGCTGTTCGGCGGCGCGGCACGAGGGCGCGAAGATTGTGCTGCTATCCGCCGGGACCTCCGCCGCCTCGCGCGGACGCTGGGCATGCCAGGAGACCAGCAGCCACCGCGTGCCGATCTCCGGGTTGTTCACTGCCGGTCCGCTGTTCGATTACGCGGTGATGATGGAGCATCCGTCCGAACTCGCCGAGATTGCGGCCCGGCTCGAGCGCGGGCTGGCCCGTCCGGGCGGCTTCGTTGCCCACATCTCGATCCCCACGGCGCTGCAGAGCACGACAGCACTCGCGTACCGCCGGCCGTGCGGGTTGACGACGCCTCCGAGCTGCTCGGACGAGGCGATCCAGGACTATGCACAAATGCTGCGCGCCAACCCTTTCGTGATCTGGGTGGGCTACGGCGCGCGTGCTGCCGCGGCGGAGATTCGGACGCTCGCCGAGCGCACGGGTGCACCGGTGATGAGCTCGCCGCGCGGCAAGGGCATCTTTCCAGAGCGCCACGAGCTGTTCCTGGGCGTGACCGGCCTCGGTGGATACGGCAGCATCGAGGAATTCATGCGGACGAGCCGTCCCGCCTACACACTCGTGCTGGGCACGCGCTTGGGTGAAGCGACCTCGTTCTGGCAGCAAAATCTCGTGCCCGAGCAGGCATTCATCCACGTCGACATCGATCCCGAGGTTCCCGGCACCTCGTACCCGGAGGCGCTCACCCATGCCGTACACGCCGACGTGAAGAGCTTCATCGCCGCGTTGCTCGACCAATGCCTCGCGCGACCGTCAGTCCGCGTGGCACCGTCACGTCCACCGGACACGATGTCGCCAAAGGAGCCGCTGCGCCGCGCAGCCGTACGCCCGACCATGCTGATGGACGCGGTCCAGCGCGTGGTGGTGGATGGCAGCGACGCGATCGTGATGGCCGAATCAGGCAATGCGTTCACCTGGGCCATTCACCGGCTGCGATTCGACGTGCCCGGTCGCTTCCGGGTCAGCGTGGCCTACGGCTCGATGGGTCACATGGCCGCGGGGGTCCTCGGTGCATCGCTCGCGCGGGGCGACAAGGCCGTGGCCATCGTAGGCGACGGCGCGATGCTGATGAACAACGAAATGAGCACCGCCGCCCAGCATCGCGCCAAGGCCGTGTGGATCATCCTCAACGACGCCGGCTATGGAATGGTCGAGCAAGGCATGCGCGCGCTCGGTCTGCAACCACGCGATACATCCATTCCTCGCGTCGACTTTGTGCAGGTGGCTCGCGGCCTCGGAGTGGAAGGAGTGCGAGTGGATGACGAGACCGCACTCGAATCTGCGCTCGTGACCGCGATGGCTGCCGACGGCCCCTATGTAGTCGACGTGCAGATCGACGCCACCGAGCCCGGGCCTTGGGTCGAGCGCACGCGCGCGCTCATCCTGCAAGGGACCACGCGGGAGTGCAACGATGTGGAGGGGCTGTCATGACGCTCACATCCGCCGGCATCCGCTCGCTCGCGCTCGAGTTCCCGCGCACCGTCCGAACCAACGAATGGTGGCGCGAGAACCATCCCGAGGTGGTCGCCACGGCGGCCCAACGCTCGGCCGCGAAGATCTGGTCGCCATCGCTCGACGACGAGTCCGAACACTCGGTGTTCACCGCCGAAATGGCCCCGTACCTCGACGATCCATTCCGGGGAGCGATTGAGCGCCGGGTACTCGCACCAGGCGAGACCGCGCTCTCGCTCGAGCTTCCAGCCGCTCGCGCAGCGCTGACCGCCGCGAAGCTGGACGCCAGCGATCTCGACCTGATCCTCGCGAGCGCGTTCCTTCCCGACCAACCGGGCATCGGCAACGCTGCCCCGGTCGCGCGCGAGCTGGGCGTGCGCTGCCCGGCGTGGAACCTCGAGAGCGCCTGCTCGGGTGCCCTGGTTGCGCTCGAGCAGGCCGTGGCATTCGTCAAGTCAGGCGCCTATCGCAAGATCTTGATCGTCATTTCGTGCAGTTACTCGCGGCTTACCGAGGTGACGGATTCACTCTCGTGGACCGTCGGCGATGGTGCGGCGGCATTCGTCGTGACCGAGCTCCCCGCCGGGACGGGCATGCTCGGCGTCAAGACCATCAATACGGCCGACAGCCATGGCGTGATGTATTTCTCGCTCGAGGTCGACGAACAGCGTCCCCACATTTGGATGCGTGCGAGTGCGACGGCCGGCGCGAGTTTGCGGGCAATGGCGGATCATGCAATTTTCGAGTGCAGTCATGGCGCAGCTGCGGCGGCGGGTGTCTCGCTGGCCGACATCGATTTTTTCGTGTTCCCCACCCCAGTCGCGTGGTTCCGCTCGTTCTACGCCAAGCGCCTCGGTATCCCGCTCCACAAGACATTGAGCACCCACGCTCTGTACGCCAACACGGGACCGGTGCTGATGCCGACGAACTTGTATTACGCCGCGAGGCTCGGCAAGCTGCGGCCCGGGAGCCTGGTGATGCTCAACACCCTCGGCTTGGCAGCCAACGTGAGCACCGCCGTGGTGCGATGGAGCGACGTGGCGCTCGGCCGGGCGC
>DATLLB010000886.1:0-3180 GCA_035538075.1 Enhygromyxa sp. | reverse complement strand
AGAGGCCGTCGGTTCAAATCCGGCCATCCCGATGAGTGTCCGCATTGTTTATCGGGATGTGGCGCAGTCTGGCTAGCGCGCCTGCTCGGGTCGGTTCAAATCCGGCCATCCCGATTCTGCGGACACCAATCATTCAGCGCCTCGTACTGGCAAGCAGTCCGAGGCGCTGAATGAACCCCGGAACGTGGCGCAGGGGGAGCGCGTCCGCTTTGGAAGCGGGGGGCGTGGGTTCGATTCCCACCGTTCCGACTAACCGCGAGAGGTCCCACGGTGGGGCAGTGGTCTGTAAAACCACGGCGCTTCGGCGCAAGCGGGTTCGATTCCCGCCTCGCGGTCTCGTCATTCGATTCGTTCGTCGAGCGGATACACGGCTTCAGTCCGGTACTTCGCGCCCGCGTGCGAGAGCACGCTCGAGTACAATCGCACCTCGTTGACCGGAAACTCCGGCGAGGCATAGAGCGCGTGGCCAATGACCCACTCGCCGAGCTTGTGCACGTCGGGGTTGTGCAGCCGCGCTACCGTCACGTGCGGGACGAACTTGCGATGCTCTCGCTCGAGGCCGAGCTCGTCGATGATCCTCGCGCTGCGATCGTGGATCAGCCGGACGGGATCGGCCTCGGTCACGCCGACCCACAAAGTCCGCGCCTGGCCGCGCAGCGGAAACACCCCGGCGCCGCGCAGCTGCATGGTGAAGCGCGGCGCCTCGAGCTGCTCGAGGGCGGCGCGCAGGCGTCGGGCGTCGCCGCCGTCGACGTCGCCGAGGAAGTGCAGGGTCAGGTGCAGCTGCTCGGCGCTCTGCCAGCGGGCGCCGGGGATGCCACCGGCCATCAGCTGAATGTCGAAGTCGATCGGGTCGGGCAGGTCGATGCCGAGGAACAGGCGAGGCACGGGGTCTTTGTAGCAGCTTATTCGCGCTCGCTCGCCCAGCGCTCGAGCATGTCGAGCTCGCGCTTGGCTCGGATGCCGCCCTTGCCATAGTCGGCTCGCGCCGCGTCGAGCAGGGCAGGGATGCGCTCGGGTTGCTTGGCGGCCGCGAGCGCCCGGGCCAGGTGGAAGCGGGCGAGGCCGCGATCGATCGGATCGGCCTCCTCGCGGTCGAGCAACGCGACGGCGCGATCGAGCTCGCGGACGGCCTCGTCGGCGCGGCCGAGCTCGAGCAGCGTCTGCCCAACGCCGAGCAGCGAGAGCGCGAGATCGGGGTGGTCGTCGCCGAGCGCGGCCTTGCGAATCGCGACCGAGCGCTGGTAGCTGGCCAGCGCGGCCTCGAGCTCGCCGCTCTCGCGCTCCCAGTCGCCGCGCATGGTCAGCGCACGACCGACGATCTGGTGATCGGGGCCCAGCGCAGCCTCGAGGATCTCGACCGCGCGTGTGACCTCGGGCCCGGCCTCATCGCGGCGACCAGCGAGCAGCAGCACGCCACCGAGGTTCATGCGCGTGAGCCCGACGTTCGGGTGGCCCTCGCCGCTGCTGGGCTCGAGCACCGCGAGCACCCGGCGGAACGCGTCGGCGGCCTGATCGAACTCGGCCAGTCGTTCGTGCACGAGCGCGAGGTTGTTGAGCGGGAACGCGACCTGCGGATGCGTGGGTCCGTAGGCGCGCTCGGTGATCGCCAGCGAGCGCCCGAACAGCTCGCCGGCCTTGGCATATTCGCCGCTGCGCAGGTGAGTCGCACCGAGCACGTTGAGCGGGTTGGCGAGCGAAGGATGATCGGTGCCGTCGAGCTGGCCGAGCAGCTCGAGCGCGATCGTGATCTGCTCGCGCGTGGCCTCGAAGTGGCCGGCCTGAAATTCGGTCATGCCGATCTTCTCGGCCAGCGCGGCGCGCCGACGGGCGCTTGGCTCGGCGGCGCGCTGCAGCAGCGCCTCGGCCAGCCGAGCCCAACGCATGCCGCCTTCGTAGTTGGCGTCGGTGTAGCCGATCTGGGCGACCAGCTCCTCGAGGGCGCGGCCAGCCAGGTCGTCGTCGCGGCTGGCGATCGCGGCCATGCTCGCGACCTCGAGCGCGGCCCGGCCCTGATCGATCTGGCCGGTCTCGAGCAGCAGCGCGCCGTGACGCAGCTGGGCCTCGGCGATCAGCGGCGCATAGTGGGTCGCCTTGGCGCGCTCGAGCACCGCGTCGACGCGCTCGAGCGCGGGCTTGGGCTGGCCGGCGCGGGCGAGCGAGCGAGCTTCGGCGAGCACCTCGCGAACGGCCTCGACCTCGGCGGCGACCTGCGAATCTTCGGGAGGCGGGACCGCGGCTCGCAGCGCGTCGGCGTCGTCACACAGCTCGAGCGGCGGCAACCCGGAGACCAGCTCGACGCCCTTGCCGAGCAGCGCCGCGTCACCTTCGACCAGCAGCTCGACGATCGGCGCGAGCTCGTCGAGCTTGTGATCGTAACAGGCGATGCGCAGGTCCATGAGCTCGGCCGATTGCTCGGCCCGCACTTCCGTGGCCTCGCAGGCGCCAGTGCGACCGGTGCTCCAGCGCTCGGCCCAAGCGGCGATCTGGCGGTTGACCTCGGCGCCGACGTTGGGCGCCCACGATTGCTCGAGCGCGGCGTAGCGATCGCGGATCGCCGTCTCGCGTGGCTCGCTCCACACCTCGGTCAGCGCCGCGGCAGCACCCTGACACTTCGGCGGCGGCTCGACGACGTCCGGCTTGCGCAGCACGCCCCAGACGATCACGCCGGCCAAGCTCGCGCCCGCGAGCGCGAGGATCGCGAGCCGGTGACGCTCCTGCGTGGGGTCGTGGGCGAGCGCGCCGAGCAGTGCGTTCATGCTCGGCCAGCGCTTGGCCGGATCACTCTCGAGGCCGCGCGCGATGATCGGCCACAGCCAAGCCGCTACCTTGGAGTTGCTCGGTGGCGGGCGCAGCTTGCCGGTCACGACCGCGAACGCGAGCGACTTGAGGGTCGTGCCCTCGAACGGGCGATTGCCCCACAGACCCTCGTAGAGCGCCACGCAGAAGCTGAATTGATCGCTGGCCGCGTTGGTCGGTGCGCCGCGATGTTGCTCGGGGCTCATGTACGCCGGGGTCCCGAGGATCGCACCCACGCGAGTCAGCTCGGCGGAGAGTCGGCTGTTGTCGCTGCGCGAGAGCAGCCGACTCTCGCGCGAGCCAGGCTCGGGGCGCTCCTCGAGCGTGGCCCGATCGATCTCGTCATCGGGCTCCTCACTCGACGTCGTCACGTCACCCTCG
>DATLLB010000885.1:0-17286 GCA_035538075.1 Enhygromyxa sp. | reverse complement strand
GTGCACGCCGACGGCGACGTAGCGATCGCCGTCGGCGTGCACGGTGAACAGCGAGGAGCCGACGCCGGTCTCGCCCGGCGTGAAGCCAGCGCCGTCCCAGTGCAGCGCGACGCCGTTGCTGCCGACGAACCATGCATCGTTCGCCGCCGACCGGCCTGGCTGGCGTGACGCTGGGCGAGGACGGCTTCGGCATCGCGGTCGGCACCTTCGGGGCCGTGTACTCGCGCTCCGACGCGGGCGGCTGGGCCGAGGTCAACCTTCCTTTCAGCCTCGGCGCCAGCCTGCACGGCAGCTGGATCGACGAGACCGGCGGCGTGTGGATCGTCGGCGGGCAGGTCTACACGCTGCCGCTGGACGACGGAATTCTGCTTCATTGGGGCGCGCCAGTGCCCAACCTCGGACTCTGATTGAAAGAACGGCCAACCATGACTGACATGCACAAATCACGACGACTCGTGCTCGGGCTCGCGTTCATCGCCTGCCTCGGCTGCGACGAGGAAAAACCCCCCGTCGACCTCGACGCCCCTTGCCGCGATCTCGAGCCCGGCCACGCCTGCACCTGGGCCGGCACTCCGCACCTCGCCGAGGGCTACAACGGCGACGGCCTCCATCGCCTGGAGACCACCATCGCGCAGCCGATGGACCTGCTGTTCATGTCCGACGGCACGGCATGGTTCACCGACTTCAACAACTTCCTGATCCGCCGGATCCTGCCGGACAACACCGTCGAGTCGATGGTCGGCAAGACCGATCCGGTGTTCCCCGGTGACGGGCCGATCGACGGCATCCCGCCGACTGGCGCCGAGGGTTCGGACTGGCTGCTCAACCACCCGACCAACCTGCTGCAGCAGCCCGACGGCAACGTGCTGGTGGTCGGCTGGCACAACCACAAGCTGCTCTCGGTCGGGCTCGACGACGGCTACGTCAACGTCGTGTGCGGTCGCGGGGCCGGCTTCGCCGGCGACGGCCTGATGGCCTCGAGCGCGGCGCTGTTCAAGCAGCCGAACGACGCGACCTACGACGCGCAGGGCAACCTCTACATCGTCGATCAGCAGAACTGGCGCATCCGCATGATCGCGCCGGACGGCATCATCAGCACGATCGCGGGCGCCGGCACCTCGGGCTACAGCGGCGACGGTGGCCCGGCGCTGATGGCCCAGTTCTCGTGGGCCGCGGGCAGCAACCCCAACCCGAGCGGCGGCATCGTTCACCACGAGGGCATGCTCTACGTGTCCGACACCGAGGCCAACGTGATTCGGGTGATCGACATCGCGGCCGGCACCATCGACGCGTTCGCGGGCACCGGTGAGGCCGGCTCGGCCGGCGACGACGGCCCGGCGATCGACGCTCAGCTGCACGCCCCGCGCGACCTCGAGATCGGCCCCGACGGCGATCTCTACTTCGCCGACACCGACAACAGCAAGGTCCGCGCGATCGACCTCGAGACCGGCGTGATTCGTACGGTCGTCGGCACCGGCGAGCTCGGCATCGAAGACGAGGAGCGCATGCTCGCCACCGAGATCAAGCTGCGCCGCCCGTTCGGCATCGCCTTCGATCCCGACGGCGACCTCTACGTGCTCGACTCCCTCAACTCCCGGATCGTGAAGGTGGCGCTGTGAAACGCATTTCCGTTGTCTCTCCCCTGGTTGTGCTGCTCCTCGCTGGTTGTCCGGGCGAGGAGGACGAGGTGAAGACCTGCGATCCCAACGTGGTCGGCACCATCTGCACGGTCGCTGGCAGCGGCGAGAACGGCTACGACATCGACGCCGACACCAAGGTGTTGGCCGCGCTCGAAGCCAAGATGTCGCTGCCCCAGGACACGCTGACCGCCAGCGACGGGACCATCTACATCCTCGACTGGAACAACCACCGCCTGCGTCGGCTCGACCCCGACGGCAAGCTGCATTGGGTGGCCGGTCGCGGCGAGCTCGGGGGTGATCTCGACGACCCGCAAAACGGCGACTTCAACCACCCGACCAACATGATCTTCGATGCCAGCGGCGACAACATCCTGATCGCCGCTTGGCACAACAGCAAGATCCGCAGCATCGATCGCGCGACCGGGGTCGTCACCGACACCTGCGGCGATGGCAAGCGCGCCTACTTCGGCGACGAGGGTCCGGCGACGATGGCCTCGCTCGATCTGCCGGCCAGCATTGCGTGGGCGCCCAACGGCGACCTGGTGATCATGGATCAGGCCAACCAGGTGCTGCGCAAGGTCGACGTGAACGGCAACATCTCGCTGCTCGCCGGTCGCTGCATGATCGACGCGCCCGCGCCGGGCGGCCCCGGTCCCTGTGCCGAGGGCGTCGATCCGGTGCAGTGCCCGGCCGGGCCCAACGGACCGTCGGGCAAGTGGACCTGCGGCGATCCGATGGTGGAGTGCTCGAAGCCGTGCACGCCCGGCTACTCGGGCGACGACATCCCGGCCACCGAGCTGAGGATGTCGCAGCCGTTCGGGCAGTCGGCGTGGCCGGCGGGTCGCATCGTGTTCGATCCCGAGGGCAACCTCTACTTCGCCGACACCGGCAACAACATCATCCGCATGATCGACACCGACGGGATCGTGCATCGCGTCGCCGGGTTGCCGCCCGAGAACGGCATGCAGCGCAACGGCTACTCCGGCGACGGCGGGCCTGCGCTCGATGCTCAGCTCAACTTCCCGGTCGACCTCGCGCTGGCCGAGGACGGCACGCTGTACTTCTCCGACGTGCGCAACCACTGCATCCGCGCGATCGATCCCGACGGCATCATTCGCACGGTCGCCGGTCAGTGTGATCCCAACGGCGGCGGCTTCGACGGCGACGGCGGTCCGCCCGAGGAGGCGCTGCTCGAGCTGCCGTTCGGCATCGAGCTGGCCGGCAACAAGCTGGTCATCGCCGATACCGGCAACGGACGCATCCGTACTATCGTGCTCGAATGAGCCATTTCGCCGACGAGTCGGACTCGGATCGTGCTCGGCTTCGCCTGCGCGCGCTCCGACACCCTCGCTTCGCTCGGGCCCAAGGTCCGACTCGCCGGGGCTCCTGGTTGCTGGCCCTCGGCCTGCTGACCGGCTGCCCCGGCGACGACGGCAACGACGACGCCGCCGGGGTCGAGCCCGACTTCCCGGCCGACTACGCGAGCAGCTACGTCGAGGTTCGCAATTGCCGGCCGAGCGGCGACCACGATCTCAACAACATCCGCATCCTCGCCAGCCCCAGCGCGCTCGAGCCCTACCAAGGGCGCGTCGAGCCGTTTCCGGTCGACGCGATCGTGCTCAAGGAGGAGTACGACTTCGGCGACATGACCTGCAGCGGCCCGATCAAGCAGTGGACGGTCATGCGCCGGCTGGAGACCGGCAGCTCGTCCGCCACGCTCGACTGGGCCTGGCAGACCGTCGATCTCCAGCGCCGCGTGGTCGACGAGGATCAGCCCGCCTGCATCGGTTGTCATCAAGCGTGCGGCATGTCGCCTGACGGCTATGATTGGACCTGTGCGTTGCCGTGACGGTCACCGGTTGCTGCTGCTCGCGCTCGCGCTGAGCGGGTGTCCGAGCGGCCCCAACCAACCGGACGACGACGACGACTCCACCGATCCCGAGCCGCGCAGGCTCGTGGAGTACGACGCCTGGGAGCGGGTCACCGACCAATCCGCCGATGCGTTCGCCGATCAGCGTCCGGCCGACGCGGTCTGTGACGACGCGGGGTGGTTCGCCGATCCGATCGCGCAGACGCTCGAGGTTCAGACCGAGGTCTGCGACTACGTCACGCTGCGCCAGCCGACGCTCGCCGCGATCGAGCCTGGCGACGTCGTGACCGTGTTCGCCTTCCACGATCTGCTGACCGCGCCCGAGCCTGCGCAGGGCTACCTGGCGCTCGCGTTCGACGGTCAGATCGAGTGGGAGTTCGAGGTGCCGATCCCCGGCGACGCGGCCTCGATCGAGGATCAGTTCACGGTCGACCGCTCGATCCCCGCCGGCACCGAGGTCCAGTTCCACGTCCACAACCACGGCCCCAACACCTGGGAGCTGCTCGCGGTGCTGGTCACCGCCTCGGAGTGAGCGACGTGCGACGCCTTGCGATCACCACTCTGCTGCTGAGCGCGACCGCCTGCGTCGACGAGGAGCCGCCGTGCGGTGCGGCGGTGGGCGACATGTGCCTGCTCGCCGGCACTGGCGAGACTGGCTTCAACGCGGACGGCATGCGTCCGCGCGACACCGATCTGTACCTGGTCTCGGCCGCGCGCCGCGGGCCGGACGATCGCGTGTACATCATGGACTTCAACAACCAGCGGCTGCGGCGGATCGGCGACGATGGGCTGATCGAGACCATCGTCGGCAGCGGCTTTCATGCGATCGCCGACACCGAAGCCTCGCTGAGTCAGACCCCGCTCGAGAACCCGATCGACTTCGACTTCCTCGCCGACGGTCGGCTGGTGTTCGTCTCCTATCACGACCCGCGCGTGCTGATCGTCGCCGACGATGGCACGCTCGACGCGATCGCAGGCGCAGGCGACGGGATCGTCGGCACGATCGGCAACGAAGGCGACGGTGGCCCGGCCAGCGATGCCTTGTTCATCCAGCTCGACGGCATCGCGGTCACGCCCGACGACACCATCTACGTGTCCGACAGCCTCGCCCACCGCGTGCGCAAGATCGAAGGCGGGATCATCGACACCGTCGCCGGCACTGGCGAGGCCGCCTACTCCGGCGACGGCGGCCCGGCCACCGAGGCCGCGCTGTACTGGCCGACCGCGCTGCAGCTCGACGGCGACGGCAACCTCTACATCGCCGACACCTTCAATCACGTGATCCGCAAGCTCGCGCCCGACGGCACGATCACGACCGTGGTCGGCAGCGGCAGCGAAGGCGACAGCGGTGACGGCGGTCCGGCCAGCGCAGCCCAGCTCAGCCAGCCCTTCGGGCTCGCGCTCGATCACGACGGCACGCTCTACATCGGCGACCGCGGCAACTTTCGAGTCCGTCGCGTCTCGCCCGACGGGATCATCGACACGCTCGCAGGCGTCGGCGTCGAAGGGGTCGGCCGCGAGGGCCCGGCCAGCGCGTCGAAGCTCGGCTACGTTGCTCGCGTCGCGCTCGACGGCGACGATCTGCTGGTCGCCGATCAGTCCAACGCGATGATCTGGCGCGTGCGCCTGCGCTGACCGTCAGGCCGCGCGCTCACGCTTGGCCTCGGCGATCAGCTCTTCGCTGAGCGTCCACAGCCGCTCGGCCGCCTCGTCGTCGCGCGCGGCCCTGCTCGGCTTGGTCAGCTGACAGCGCACGTAATAGCCCCCGCTCTCGCCCTCCACCTCGGGCGAGCTGGCCAGATATACGGTCGTGCGGGCGCCCTTCTCGGCGTTGATCATGAACGGCGACAGCAGCTTCCAGCCGATCCGCTGGACCGGATTGCCCAGGTCACCATCGCCTCCGAAGCTGGTCCGCACCATGCCCGGATGCAGCGCGTTGACGGTGACCTTGCTGGGCTCGATCCGCTTCGCGAGCGCGCGAGCGAACAGCACGTTGGCCAGCTTCGATCGCGCGTAGACCTTCCATCCGCGAAACTTGCGACGGTGCATCAGATCGTCGAAGTCGAGCCCCTCGGGCGCCGCACGGTGATAGTCGGACGCGACCACCACGATCCGGGCCGGCGCCGAGGCTTCGAGTCGCTCGCGCAGCAGCGAGGTCAGGTAGAAGTGCCCGAGGTGGTTGACGCCGAACATGGTCTCGAACCCGTTCTCGGTCTCGCTGCGATGATCGAGCACCAGCCCGGCGTTGAGGACCAACACGTCGAGTCGCGGGTAGCGAGCGAGGAACTCCTTCGCAAAGCGATCGATCGACGCGAAGCTGGCCAGGTCGAGCGACATGCACTCGACCTGCTTGCTGTCGGCGGCCTCGCGGATCTCCGCGCGCGCCACGTCGCCTTTGCGGACGTTGCGAGCGGTGAACACCACCTTGGCCCCGCGCTTGGCCAGGGCGATGGCTGCTTGCTTGCCGATCCCCGCGTTGCCGCCCGTGATCAGCACGATCTTGCCAGTCATGTCGCCGCTGGGCATGCGGCGCGAGCATAGGGCTGGCCCTCGAGCGCAGCAATCGTCGCTGCACGCGCGGCGTGATAGCTTCGGCGCGGTGAAGCATCGCGCGAGCTGGTTGGCTGCGTTCGCGTGCACGTTCGCGTGCGTCGACGTGCGGCCACCTGCGAGCTGGGCCGAGCCTGCGGAGCAGCCCGATCCGCAAGCCAGCGCGGCTGCCGAGGCTGCGCACGCGAGGGTCGATGCGGACGCGTTCGGCGTCGGCTGGCTCGAGCGCGACGGCGTGTTTTCGAGCTACAGCGAGCGCGTACGTGTTCGTCGACTGCCCGGTTGGAGCTTGCTGGTCGACGACCTCGTCACCTTGGGGCTCCCGGACGCGGGCTCGGGCATCTATCACGCCGAGCTCGACCTCGCGATCTTCTTCATCCTCGATCGTCACGTCGACGAGTCGCCCGAGGCCTACCGCGCGCTCCGGCTCGAACGCACGCTCGGCTTCTACAAGCCCGAGCTCCCGGAGCCGCCGATGACCGCGACCTTCGCCGGGCGCGAGCTGTCGTTCGACGCGCTGTCCGGCGGTCCGCTCGACATGAGTTACCTGTTCGCCGCGCACTTCGTCGACGCCGACCAAGCCCTGCAGATCGTGGCCTGGCACCCGCGCACGGGCGATCGTGAGGCGCTGCGCGAGCACATCCGCGAAGCGCTCGCGCAGGTCGAGCTGATGAGTGCCGACGAAGTCGAGGCCGTGCGCGCCGAGCTGGCCCGCGGTCCCGACGTGCAAAACCAAGTCGGCGCGACGTGGTCGTTGCGGCGCGGAGTGTTCCGCGAGTTCGACCGCGACTTCGTGTGGACGAGCCCGAGCCGCGACTGGGTGGTGCACGCCGGCCGACTCGCCGATCGCTACGAGCATGGCGCGACGCTGGTGCTCAGGAACCGAATGGAGCGCCTGGTCGGGGCCTTGAAGGTCTACGCCGACCCGCGCTTGCGCGAGCGCGACGGCGTCGAATTTCACGAGTTCGTGCTCGGCGAGATGATCGAGGCCGGCGCGTCGCTCGAGGGCCCGCGTCGCCGCCTGACGATCGGTCCAGGCGAGGCGCTGGTGCAGACGGTCACGTTGAAGGTCTCCGGCCTGAGCGCGAGCTACGAGCTCGCGACGATCAAGCACGGCGCGATCGCGTTGGTGTGGTTCATCGGCGGACCCGAGCGCCACGCCGCGGCCAGCCGCGCGTCGATCGATGCCGTGATCGTCAACACCCGCGTCGAGGCGGGCCTGGTGGACGCGCGCACGGACGGCTCGCGCTTTCGCGATCTGCGGCTCGGCTACAGCCTCGAGCTGCCGCCTGGTTATCGACGCAAGCTGCGAGAGCACAGCGAGCTCGACCCACGCATCGAGACCGCAGCCTGGGGTACCGACGACGGCGCGCCGACGATCACGGTCATCACGCTGGCCTGGGCCGCCAGCGGGGACACCCGCGAGGAGGTCCTCGAGCTCAGCAAGCGCTACTTCGTCGAACAGCTCGGACCACCCACACAGACACGCAGCGCCACGCTCGACGGCGAGCGTGGCGAGCACCTGCATTGGGACGCCGGCGACGTCCTGATCGTCAGCCGTGACTGGACCATGGTCGCGCTGCTCGTCGACAGCGGGACCACCGAGCTGTTCGAGCGGGTGCGCGAGAGCTTCGCGTTCGTCGATTGAGGGCTGCGCGCGCGACCTCGCAGCTGCTACCCTGAGCCGGGCATGTACCTCGAGCGCGCGCGCGTCGTCGGTCTCGGACCCTTCGATCAGATCGACGTCGAGCTGTGTGATCGCCCCGGCGAGCCTCGCCTGCTCACCGTCATCCACGGCGACGGCGGCACCGGCAAGTCCACGCTGCTCGCGGCCATCGCCGCCACGCGGCCCGGCAACCACGTCGTGCAGACCACGGTCTGGCGCCAACCGACCAGCAAGCCGCACGCGATCTGCGAGTGGCGGCTCGGCGTCGAGGATCCCGAGCGCCCGCACCCGCTGGTGATAGCGACCCCGGGCTTCTCCGCCGAGGCCGACGAGCAAGCCGAGCAGCTGCGTCGCCGCGAGGTCGTGCACTTCGATCGCATCGCCAACGAGGTCGGTGGGTTCGCGTTCGTAGGCCTGCCGGGCGCGCGTCGCTATCCACGAGCGAGCCTGGTGATCGGGGATCCGGCCCGCACCGTGCTGCGCCCCGATCTGCGCGGCGCTCCGGGCTTTCACGATCCCAACGCCGTCGAGCTCACGCGCGCGATCAAGCTGATCATCGCCTACGCCGGCATCGCGGCCGCGCTCGCGGGCGACAGTCGTGGCGAGAGCGGAGCCGATCCTCGCAGCCTCGCGGTCGCGATGCGCGAGGCTCTCGACGAAGTGCTCGCGCTCGTCGGTCATCACTATCGCGGGCTCTCGCCGCGCACCTTCGAGCCGCGCTTCGAGACCCCCGGCGGCGAGATCCTCCCGTTCGACGCCCTGTCCATGCAGGCCCGCCAATTGGTCTGCATCGCGACGATCCCCGTCCACCAGCTGTGGGTCGCCAATCAGGGTAACGATCCGCGCCGCTGCGAAGGCGTGGTGCTGATCGACGATCTCGAGCTCAACCTGTCCGACAACGTCCAGCTGGAGCTGCTGGCCACGTTGCGACGAATTCTGCCCAAGGCGCAGTGGGTGGTCGGGACATCGAGCCCGGTGCTGGCCCACTCGGCCGCGCTCGGCACCACCGTCACGCTGCGGCGCTCGCCCGGCTCCGATCGCGTCGAGGTCTACGAAGGCGAGCTCTCGCTGACTCACTGACCACCTTTTGGTGTAGCGTGAGCACATGCGTCGCTTGCTGGCGATGGCCCTGATCGCGCCGCTGACCGGCTGCGGCGCGCACCTGCATCGCCCTCACGAGCAACAGCTAGCGCAGGCGGCCGCGGACGAGCTCGAGGTGCTCGATTGGGACCAAGCGTTCGCGCTCGACCGCGCGCAGCGAGACGAGCTCGCCGAGCGCGAGGCCGACCTCGGGCTCGAGTACGCCGAGGCGCGTCGCGAGGCCGAGCTGCTCGACGTCCTCACCGAGCCGGTCGGCGAGCGCTCGTGGAAGAAGCTCGAGGATCGCTTCGTCGCGCTCGCGACCTGCATGCTCGACGAGCCGGGCACCGGCGGCGGTCGAGCCTGTCGTGCAGGCGGCGACGAGCAGCAGCTCGCGGCCGCACGCGCCCTCCTGTTCGACGCCTGCCCTGCGGAAGGCTGCGCGTGGATCGAGGCCGTGAAGCAGCTGCGCGGGACCAGCAGCGCGCTTGCAGATCAGCTCGCCGCCTACGATCGGGCGCGCGCGCTCGCGGGGCTCGGCGACGCCGAGGCCACGACCGCACAGTGTCCGGTCCCCACGCGACTGCCCGCGCGCTTGCGGGAGCAGGGCCAAGCGCTCGAGCGCGCCTGTGCGGCCTACGATCGCGCGTTGGCGACCGTCGCCGCGGCGCTGCCCGAGTCCAGCGAGCTGCGCGATGCGATCGTCGAGTACCGCTCGCTCGCCGAGGCGCGCGACGACTATCGTCACGAGCTGCGCTTGCTGGCCGCCGAGCTCGGCTCGCTGCGCTTCGACGGCGGTGACGACCACCGCGATCTGAAGGAGCAGATCGCCCACTACCTCGAGCTGCAGGCCAAGTACGCGCTCGCGCTCGCAGGCGCCAAGCTGGGTGACTTCGGTGATCTCGCGCTCGAGGGCACCTTGCTGATCACTCGCGAGCATCGTGCCGCGCTCGTCCGCATGCTCGCGGTGCTCGGCGCCGAGCTGGCCGAGGTGGCCATCGACGAGCCTGCACCCGAAGCGCGATCGGTCGCCGGCGAGCAGTTTCGTGACAGCGGGACAAATCCCACGCAGCCGCCCGATCCCATCCCGCCGCGTGATCCCGATCCTCCCGAACCCGAGCGCGAGCCCGAACCACCGCCGCGAGCAGACCCCGAGCCGCCGAGCCGCGAGGATCCACCCACGACCGATCCGCCCTCGCGCCGCACCGAGGTCACCCTCGACACCGAGCTGGTCCGCTCGCTCGGCGCCACGCTGGTGCCCGTGTTCGGCGAGACCTGGCGTGCGCTCGACGAGCAGCGACGCACCAACCTGCGCGGCAGCCTGCTGCTCTCGGCCGAGCTCGAGCGCATTCAGATCGACGCGATGAGCCGCCGCCTCGCCCACGCCGAGGAGCGCGTCTGGCTCGAGCTCGCGCTGATCGAGACCCAACTGCTCGCGCTCCTGCGTCTGCGCGAGGGTCTCGAGCGCAGCTGGATCCCCGCCGATCGCCCGTCGACCCCCGAGCGCGACGAGCTCGAGCGGCTCGCGCTCGAACAGCAGCTCGCCGAGGCCACGCTCGCGCAGGCGCAAGCGCAGCTCGAGGAGGCGATCGACAAGCTCACCGACAAGTCGGGCAAGGTCGCGACCGGCGATCGCAAGCCGATCGCCGAGGCCACGCAACGAGCTGACGACGCGCAAGCAGCCGCGGATCGAGCCCACGACGCCTACCACGAGCAGCTCGCCCAGCACGGCGCCGCGCTGTGCATGCGCCGAGGCGGCGTCGCGCAGACCTACGAGCGCGACCCCGCCTGTGTCGCGCCGATCGAGCAGCTCGTCGGCCTCCACGCCGAGCTCGTCGGCGTCTCGCTGCCGCGGCTCGAGTCGCTCGATCGTGCGGCCGCGCGACGCGAGGACGAGTCCGCGTTGCTGCGCGATCAAGCCGGCCTCGAGATCCGCATCACCTATGTCGCCGCTGCGATCGCGGCCCTCGAGCGCTTCACCGCGGGCGGACTCGAAGCCCGCGACGTCGCGGCGATCGTCGGCGCAGTGGTCGGCATCGGCCTCGGCGCTGCGATCACGGCGGGGGTGTACGTCCCATGAACGGCGCCCGATTGCTCCTCTGCATCGCCGCGCTCGCGTGCGGGTGCGCCCACGGCAAGATGCAGGACAGCGCCGCGCAAGTGGCCGACGCCGTCGCCGATCTGCGCGCCGACGTCGAGGATCAGCAGCTGATCCGCACCGAGCTCGCGCGCACCGGGGTCGAGCGACTCGCTCGCAGCGAGGCCGAGCTCGCCACCCAGGAGGCCCGTCGCGTGGCCGAGCGGCAGCGGCTCGATCCCGCCGTCGAGCCGCTGCTGCGCCACTCCAAGGCCGTCAGTGAAGGCGCCGATCCTCGCTTCATGGACACCATCGCCAGCGAGGTCGAGCGCCGCGAGACCACCGTCGAGTATCGCCGCCATGTCGACGCGCTCGAGTCCCTCCGCGCGCTGCTCGAGCAGCTCGCGGCCGGCTCGCTCCGCCATGAGATCGGCCTCTATCTCGAGATCGGCCGCGCCGCGGCCGAGGCCGCCAAAGCCGAGTGGACCGACGCCCAGGAGCCGCCATGACCCAGCCACCTTCGCGCAAGGCCACGCGGGCCAAGAAACGCGGACAACGACAGGCCACCCGCGATCGTCGTCGACGCGAGCGCGACCGCGACGGCCTCGATCCCGCGCTGACCGGCTCGCCCGATCACGCTGCCGCGCGCAACCTCATGCCGGTCGCGCAGCTGCGTCGGCGCAAGACCTTCGAGCTGCTCGAGCGCACCTGCAGCGAGCTGGTGGTCCTGCGCGAGCGCCAGGTGCTCGAGCTCGTGTCCGCTGCTGCCGGCAGCGACGAGTACGATCGGCTGGCGCGCGAGATCGAGGCGCTCGACGACGAGATCGACGATCTGCGCGAGCTCAGCGACGAGCTGCTGCGTCGCGTCGCGCCGCTGGACGTCGCCGACGATCGACTCGCGCAGCTCGAGCAGATGCTGACCACCGCGCAGGCGCTCGCCAACGCGTCCGCGCGCGCGCAGGCGCTGCTCGGCGCCGCGCAGGAGCTGCTCGCCGCGATCGACGACGCGATCGACGGCGGCAGCGAGGCTTGACGTCACATCGGCGCGGAGGCACGCCGCCCGCCAAACCAGCTGGCCAGCACGGCACCGCCTGCGAACAATCCCGCGAGCCACACCATCATCGCCCCCACCCAGGGAATCAGCCCGATCAACCCGAGCACCACGTAGCCGATCGCCAGCGCGCCCATGGCCGACTGCCGCTCGGAGTAAAACGGCATCGCATAGCCGAGGCTCACCGCCAGCGCGGCCATGCCGAACACCAGCACCGCAGCGAGCGTGATGATCACCAACGGGATCAGCGGAATCCCGATGATGCTGATCGTCAGCACGCCGAGCAGCGGCACGAACAGCAGCATGATCGCGAGCCCGAACAGCGCCGCGCGTCCTGGTCGTTGACGCATCAGCGTGGCGACGCTGCGGACTCGGGCGGGCGCGAGCGCGAGGATCAGCGCCGAGACCAGGAAGAACGCGAGCACCTGCACGAAGGTCGCCACGCTGGCCGCGAGCGGGCTGACCTCGGTGTCGCTGTCGAACTCCACGCGATCGCCTCCGATCACCGCGCCACTGGCCGCGATCACGGTGCCGCCCACGGCGACCGCGTCGCCGCCGACCCGTGCATTCGGCCCGAGCTCGAGCGTGCCGCCGACCACGACCGCGTCGTCATCGACCTCGCCGAGCACGGTCAGGTCACCGCCGACTGTGACGATTGTGTCGACATGCTCACCCTGCTCGATTCGCATCGGATGACCAACGCCGAAGCGCTGCGGATCGGAGCCGGCCGCGGCCGGACCTGACCACAATAGCGACAACGAGAGCATGACGGCTGCACCGCCAAGGCGGCGCGCTCGCGAGTCCTGGGTCCGAAGCGACCTGTTCATGCCCGCAATCGGTCCAAGAACCATGCCACCCAATGCATGCGGAAATATCGTGTCGAGATTGCACATCCATCGGTGCTGGCGTGGGGTGTCAAACTAGTCGGCAAATGATTAACAAGCGATTTGAAGGAAGCATTCAGGCTGTCGGATCCGGCAAAGTCTCGGCGCCGCCGGACGAGGCCGTCGTGATGCTGGACGTCATCACCGAAGGCGACACCGCGTCCGAGGCGGTCGCAGCCAACGCCGAGATCGCCCAGGCGGTGCTCGAGGCGGTGATGGCCGAGCCGAACCAGGGCGTGACCACGACCGGGCTCGGCGTCTACCCAATCTACGAGTACGACCCCGAGACCAACGTCAGCAGCATCGTCGGATTTCGGGCCACCAACGGCGTGCGAGTCGTGACCAAGCCGATCACCGCCGGGCAGGTCTATGACGCCGGCATTCAAGCCGGCGCCAACGTCAGCAGCGGCATCAGCTATCGCATCAAGAACGAGGCGCCGCTGCGCGAGGAGGCGCTGCGGCTCGCCGTCAAGCAAGCCTACGCCGAAGCCAAGGTCGTCGCCGACACGGCCGACATCGAGCTGCTCGGGCCCGAGACCATCATCATCGATCCGCTCGGCGGCCCGATCATGCTGCGCGCCGAGAGGCTCGATGCTGCGGCCGCGGCCACGCCCGTGATCCCGGAGGATCTCGACATTCGGGCGAATGTCCGCATCACCTACAAGACCCGCGTCGGGTGATCACGAGGGCTCAGCGAAGAAAGTCGGTCTGCTTGGCCCAGTCGGCGTCGCTGCGCTCCTCGATCCGCAATGAACGCTCCCCAACCCGGGTGATCACCTCGCCGGTGGCCGCGTCGTAGATCGTGTGATCCACGAGCATGCGCGTGCCGTCGCCCGACCAGCCGGGCGCCGGGATCCCGCCCGGCTGTCCGATCGTCCATAGTCGTGATCCGCTCGCGACCTCGATCACCGAGAGCAGGTGGTCCTCCAGCGCGCCGTCGTCGTCGCGCTCGCGGAATTGCACGATCGCGAGCTTGCTCGCGTCGGGGCTGACCGAGAGCACGCGGCCCTGTCCGGCCGGCAACGTGATCGTGCGCTGATCGGCGCCCTCGCGCACGAACAGCGGCGTGCGCGGCTGCGTCTCGGTGAAGTACATCCGTCCGGTGCGATCGCTGGTGTACTCGTCGACGCGATCGTCGGCCTGCGACTCGGTCATGCCAAACAGCGCGCCGGCCTCGGCGTCGCCGAGATCGAGGATGTCGAGCCACTGCGGCCGCTGCTCGCGAGCGAGCGCCACGACGGCGCCGAGCTGACCATTCTCGATCGGGATCAGCCGAATCGGCTCGCTGGGCTTCTTGCTGCGATAGCCGAGCACTCCGCCGTTCGTGCCATTCGCATGAAACGCGATCGCTTCAACTCCCCACTTCTGCTGCAGCTCGGCCGAGGCGATCAGCTGGCCCGCCTGCCAGTCGATCAGCCGCAGCGCGTCGTCACCGATCACCACCACGCGCTGCTCGTCGACGAACGCCAGCATCGTGACGTTGGCGAGCCCATGCTCGAGCTCGGCCGCGGCGGTCGAGCCATCGACCCGGGCGACCTGCAGCTTCTTCTCGCCCACGGCCATGGCCACGTGCGCGCCGGTCTGATCGAGCGCGAGCGCGGAGTAGCCCACGACCACGCCCGAGATCGCAAAGTGGCGATCGCTGTCGAGCGGGTCGACGATCAATTTGTTGGTGCGATCGCGCTCGATGTTCACCCGCAGCCCGGCCACAACCGAGGCGTAGATGCGCTCGCCGTGATCCCAGGGCGGATCGAACTCGGCCTCGAAGAACTCCGGCTTGTGCTCGGCCGAGGCCGCCAGCGGGATCATGTCGTGGGTGGTCCCGTGCAGCCGCTTGGCGACCTTGCCCTCGGGATCGGCGTCGGCCGGATCGGTCAACAGCTCGGCCTTGCTCAGGTCGAGCCACATCCCGCGACCGTTGCTGCTGCCAGTCTCGAGCAGGATCCGCCCGGCCTCGACAAAGTGCATGCGTGGCCGAATCACGCTGTCGGAGGTGCCGCCGACCAGGTGGCGCGCGCCGGTCTCGAGATCGATCAGCTCGATCGTAAATTCGCGGCTGCGACCCGAGCGACGCCGCAGCGCGGCCGCGGTCTTGCCATCGGGGCTCAGCGCCAGATCGTTGCGGTTGGGCCCGCGGTCGAGCACGACCGTGCGGGCCTCGCCGATGATCGAGAGCCGATCGTCCTCCAGCCCGATCGTCTGCACGCGCAGCGGCTGCGCCAGCATGGCCGCGATCTTCGGTGGCTGACCCGGCTCGCCGTGGACCACTCGCAGCTGCCAGGGCGCGAAGCTGCGCTGATCGATGACCGAGACCAGCCCGCCGCTGCGATCGTAGAGCCGCACGCGGTGATCGACGCCGAGCGCCACGAAGCGCTGACCACCGTCGAGCGCGTGGATCTCGAGCAGCGGATCGCCGGGCGGGGTCGAGAACAGCGGCGTCAGCTTGGCCTCGCTGCCGTCGGCGCTCGGGGTCACGGCCATGACCTGGCCCGCGTTGGTGGTGTCGAGCGTGGCGATCACGAAGCCGTCTTCAGCCTGCGCGAGCGCCATCCACAGCGGCTCCTGAATCGGCAGCACATAGGGCGCGCTGAGCTTGGCGTCGCCCGAGCGAATCGCCGGCCACAGCCGCAGCCCGCCCTGCGCGTCGATCGTCAGCGCCACCTCGCCGCGCGGATCGAGCTCGACCTCGTGCGGAACGTGAGCGTCGCCGCGAGTGATCGTGATGCTGCGATCGCGGGGTGCTCGAGCCGCGTCACTCGACGTGTGCTCGCCCGGCGTGGTGTCGAGCGCCGCTTCGCCGTCCTCGATCACGCTCGGATCCGAGGTCTCATGGCAGGCGATCGAGCCTGCGAACATTGCAGACAAAAAGATTCGCGCAGTCATCACAGCGACTCCAGGTAGGCCTCGAGGTCCAGCAATTGTTGATCCGACAATTTCGAGGTGTCGGCCATTTCGTGAATGGTCCCGCGATCGGTCAACAGCGTGCGCAGATCGTCGGCGCTCCCATCGTGGTAGTAGGGCCGCGAGTGCGAGAGCCCCAGCAGCGAGGGCGTGTCGACCTGCGCGAGCGTGGTGTCGAGCGGATGCTGGGCGCCATCGGCCAGCTTGGGCCCCGCATGGCACCCGTCACAATCTTCGGCCTCGAACACCGCTCGACCGCGCGCGACCGCCTCGAGATCCGCAGGCTTGCGCGGACGCGGCGGCGGCAGGCTCTCGATATAGGCGATCATCGCGTCGACCTCGGCGTCGCTGAGCTTGTCGAACTCGCTGCCGCCGAGCCGCTGCATGGTGTGACGCAGGCTGCGTTGCAGGCTCGGGTCCTGGCCGTCCCACTTGTACGGCGCAGTGCTGCCGACCCGACCGGCCAAGATCGGCGTCTGCAAGATCGAGTCGCCGAGTCGCCAAGTCAGGCCGTCGGTGCGGCCCTCCGGGTGACAGTTGTTGCAGGCCATCATGCCGTTCGACGAGATCCGAGGATCGCCGCCGCGACGAAACAGCTCGGCGCCACGCTCGACCTGCTCCGAGCGTGCGCTCGCGGCCAGCTCCTCGCCGTGCAGCCAGGTGTCGTCGTCGCGCGTGGTCGGATCGCCGGCCTCGAGCCGCAGCAGCTGGCGACGAAACTCGCAGTGGATCCACAAGCCGGGCGGCTTGCCGTCTTCGCCCCGCAGATCGAGCGCGAGCCCATCCACGCCGCACGAGCTGCCGTTGCCGATGCGCGCGACCCAGTCGACGTACGGCATCTGCTGCGTGACGTCGGCGATCGCAGCGACTCGATCATCGCCAAAGCCGGCCACGTAGAGCGTGTCGCGAGCGAGGTCGTAGGCGACCGCCTTGGGCTGATGAAGATCGAGATCGACGAAGCGCACGCGCGAGTCGAGGGCGCTCGGTCGCGCCACGATCGCGAGCTGGTGAACGAGCGGCGGGATCGACTCGGCGCCACCACCATAGGTGTCCTGCCGATCGAGGTCGGGCACGCGCTCGAGCTGCGGCGTCGCGAGCTCGTGCGGCGCGACCAGCATGTCGTGGCCGACGAACGCGAGCGCGTAGAAGTTGCGAGCGTAGCGGCGGCCAGTCTCGACCGGGACCTGATGCTTGCTGCGCATCTCCTTCAGACGCGCGACCGTCATCTCGCCGCCCCAACCATCATCTTCCTGCGTGATCTCGACGTGGTCGCGCGGATCGAGGGCCCGCCAGCTGACGCGCTCGCCTGCGCCGTCGAGCTCGACGTACGCAATCGATCCGCTCGACAGGAACCCGACCGCGGCGATCGAGCCGTCGCGCGAGACCGCGACGCCGCGCGGCTCCGGCTCGAGCTCCACTCGCCAACGGATCGCCAAGCTCTCGCTGTCGAGCGCGACCAACTCGCGCTCGGAGACGTTGGTGACCAGCAAGGTCGCGCCGTCGGGCGTGAGCGCGAGCCCGTGCGGCTCGCCCAGCTCGACCGCCGCGAGCTCGGCCAGCCCCTTGC